>JBJXFD010000611.1:0-31530 GCA_046153985.1 Saprospiraceae bacterium | reverse complement strand
AGCTAAAGGCCAGGTACAACTTGTCCCGAGTTTTTCGAGGGGAAATTAAGCAGTGTGAAGTATATTTGTAGTGTTTTTAGGCTGTATCTGAGATAATTACGTTCAGGCGGCCTAAAGGCCGCGAAACGAAGCCCGCGAAACAAAGCACAAAAAACAAAAGCCACCCCGAAAAATCGAGGTGGCTCCCATTTATAATCAAAAACAAATCGTTCTTACCTAATCAAGGACACATCACCCGTATACAGCTTAGTGCTGCCGTCTATAAATTCAACTTCAGCTAAGTAAACGAATACCGCTGCATTGAAAACTTGTCCGCCGCGGCCTGCGCCATTCCAGCCGTAAATTGGATCGTTGGGCAGGAAAGTATAGACTTCAAAAACGGATTCTCCCCAGCGGTTAAACACCTGGAACGACTTAATGCGCACCACTTCGTCGCCTGCGAAAATCATCAGCACGTCGTTCGTGCCGTCGTTATCGGGTGAAAATGCGTTCGGGATAAACACATCGCGGTTGCGGCGCACAAAAACGGTCACCTGATCTTTGGCAACACAGCCATTTTCATCCGATACGGAGATCGAATAGGCGGTCGTTTCCAATGGGCCGAGAACCAATTCCGGGCAATTTGCGCAAGGCAGTTCGCCGGGACTTTGCCATTTCATCGAAGTGATTTCATCGGAGGGGACGTTGATTTGTGCTTGGATGCGCACAGAATCTCCCCAGTCTATAAACCGATCCGGGCCGGCGTCTACGCGCAGGTCGTTGGATACTTCGATGTAAGCATCTTCCTGGTATTCACAACCCAAAGCATCCTGAATCAAAATATTGTACTCGCCCGAGCCTAAGTTGTTGAAAACGCCTCCCGGACGGAAAGCGGCCCCATTGAGGCTGTATACGAAAGGCGGCGTTCCTCCTTCTACACTGTGTACAACGATGCTGCCATCCGTGTCGTTAAAGCAGGTCGGTTGGTCTGTGATGACCGAAAAGTCCTGTACGAAAGCATCGTCCAACAAAGCGTTGGCAACGTCGCTGTCGGCGCATCCATTCAGATTATCAATGACCCAAAGGACATAATTGCCGGGGGCATTCAGATCTAAGGTTGGCGTAATGGCCACCGTGTCGGCAGTTCCGGCAGCCACCCAACGGTACAACGGCTGAGAAGCAACCGAAACAGAAGCGTCCAGTGTAACCAAGGAAATCACACAGTTCAGGGTTTGATCCTGACCCGCGTTGGCATTGGGCTGCTGGATGTTTTGCGTGACCTGAACAGATGCATTCGCTGTGCAGCCATTTTGGTTATTGGTCACCACTAAGTTATAGGCGCCCGGTGCGTTCACGGAAGGCGTCGCCGTGGTTGGTCCCTGCACAATATTGCCCAAGCCCGTAGACCAGGCATAACTGAACTGCGTTCCCTGGCTGGATCCGGTTGCGTCAAGCGCGTCAAGTGTGTTGCGGCAATCGAGGTGCCTTGGCGGGCCGGCGTTGGCAACCGGGTAGTTGAAATCTGAACTAACCGTGGCGCTCACGGTCGAAACGCAGGACGTGAGCTGGTCAAAAACTTCCAGCGTATAACCGCCTGCCTGACCCACCTGGTAATAGTTCTGGGCGCCAGAGGAAGAAAGCAAATTCCCTGCTGCATTGTACCACCGGTACACGATACCCGGGCCGCTTTCAGAACCGGCGCCGTTCAGTTGAACAGAAGCCGTATTGCAATCGAGTACATCGGTCACCAGCAGGCTGGCAGCCGGCTCGTAAGCGAGGTCAATCACATTAATACTGGCCGTGGCAGTCGGACAATTATAAACCAGGTCGGAAACCGTAAGGGTATAACCGCCTGCAATGCCTGCAACCGGGTTTGGACTGTTAATTTCGCTGGCCTGAATATCCGGGCCGCTCCATACGTACTGGAATCCGGCGCCCTGGCTGGATCCATTGCTGCTTAGCGTAACCTCGCGGGTCGCGCAATCGAGTTCTGAAACGGGGTTGATGACGGCAACCGGGACATCTGCTTCCAGCACGCTTGCACTTGCGGTAGCACTGCAACCGTTGGCATCTGTTCCGATCACGGTGTACTGCCCCGGAGTCGTTACCGTCAGGTTTGCGGCGCCCGGGTTATTGTTCCAGACATAAGTGGCCAATCCGGAAGGCGCATTCAGCGTCGTGCTGCTGCCTTCACAGAAAAACAGGGTTCCTGTGATGGCAACCTGCGGAAGCGGGTATTCCACTACTGCAACCGTATTGGAATTCTGGCAGCCGTTCGCATCGGTGACTGTAACGGAATAATTGCCGCTGCTGTTGACCGGTAAAGACGCCGCGCCACTCTGGTTGCTCCAGAGGTAGGTTGGGTAAGGATTGCTGACACTGAGGGTTGAACCCAGGCCGTCGCAGAAATCCAGGTCGCCGAGGATGCTGAATTGCGGCAATGGATTTTGAATAACCGTAACCGATGCGTTGGTCAGGCAACCGTTGGGGTCAGTTGCGGTTACGCTGTAAGCTCCGGGCTGGCTGACCGCAAGTACTTGCGACTGCACACCGCCCGTCCAGACATAGTTGACGAAGTTTCCGGAGGCATTCAGCGAGGTGCCGTCGCCCTGGCAAAAATCAAGCACTCCGGAAATCACTGGCGTGGTCGTGACGTATTCTGCTACATCAATGGAAGTGCTGCCGGTACAACCAAATGCATCCGTGACGGTGACACTAAAGTTATCCGTTGTGGAGGCGGAGATGGTTGCTGCAGTCAGGCCGTTATCCCACAAGTAATTTTGGTAACCCGCGTTTGCGGTAAGCGTTGCCGCAGCGCCCGGACAGAAGGCCGGAACGCCGGATATGGAAGGCGTTGGCAACGGAATTTCCTGGATCGCAAAGGAGGTCGCATTCTGGCAACCATTCGCATCGGTGACCGTCAACTGGTAAGTGCCGCCTGAAGTGACTGCGATGGTTTCTGTGTCTGTACCGCCGGTCCATTGATAGGTTTCAAAACCCGGTGTTGCGGAAAGCGTGCTGGTACTGCCTGCGCAGAAATTAGCTGCGCCGTTGATGCTGACTACCGGAAGCAGGTTTTCGACCACCGTAACGGACGTTTGGCCCATACAGCCATCGGCATTGGAAACGGTCACGCTGTAAGTGCCGGTGCTGCTCACCGTCAGCTGGGATGCATCGCTGCCGTTTGACCAGAGATAAGTATTGTAGCCCGTTCCGGCATCAAGCAATGTGGTTTCCCCATCGCAGAAAGCCAGGTCGCCGGTAACAGAAGGCGTCAGTTCGGTGAGTTCCTGAACCGCAACGGTATCGCTGTTCGAACATCCATTGGCGTCCGTAATCATTAAAGCATAGTTGCCGGGCTGGCCTGTTGAAATCGAAGGCATCGTAGAGCCGTTCGACCAAAGGTAAGCAGCAAAAGTGCCACCACCGGCGCTCAGCGTCGTAGAGCCGTTGATGCAAAAACTAAGACTGCCTGCAATTTGAGCCTGGGGCAGGTTATATTCGGTCACTAAAGCCGTCGCTGAATTTTGGCAGCCTGCCGCATCGGTTACCGTAACAGAAAAATTGCCATTAGAAGCAACGGTATTGAATTGGCCGGTCTGGCTATTGCTCCATTGATAATTTGTAAATCCGGCTCCCGCATCAAGCTGAGAAGATTCACCTGCGCAAAAATCCAGATCGCCGGCGATCGAAACGACTGGCAACTGATTTTCGGTAACGCTGAAGCTCGTTGATCCGGTACAACCATTGCTGTCGGTTACCGTAACGTCATAATTGCCGGCTGCGGAAACGCTCGTGTTTTGAATAGCGCTCCCGGTTGACCAACTGTAGTTAGTGAAGCCGCCGCTGGCAGTCAGTGTTCCGTTTGTTCCTTCGCAGATGGCCGCCGGGCCGCTGATGGTGGGCGTAGGGGCAGTCAGCAAGCTGATTTGCGCCTGGGTATTACCAATACAGCCATTGCTGTTTGTGACGGTAACCGCTATTGAGCCGACCGCATTAGCCGTAACGGAGGCGCTGCTCTGGCCCGTAGACCATTGGTAATTGGTATAAGGGCCGCCGCTTACCTGAAGCACAGTTGATCCGTTGGTCGGGCAAATGGCAGTCAGGCCGGTGATGTTTGGCGTTGGATTCGGGTTTTGCACCACGATCGCAGTTGCTGTACCTTCACAACCTAAGCTATTGGTAACCGTGACCGACTGCGAACCCGGCGTGGAAATGGTGTCGAATTGCCCGGTGCTTCCACTGCTCCAGAGGTAGCTCGTATGACCTGCGCCAGCATTTAACTGCGTGGAAAGGCCGGCGCAATAATCCAGATCGCCGGTGATTGACGGGGTCGGGGTTGGCGACTGCGCAACATTCACGGAAGTGGATCCGACACACCCCCCGGCACTGGTTACGGTGACCGAGTAGGTATTGGCCGTTCCAACATTGATGCTGGGATTGTTACTGCCTGTTGACCAGGAATAAGTGGCGTAAGTGCCCACCACGCTCAGTGCGGTTTGGTCACCCGGACAAACAGTCAAAACACCGCTTATCACAGGGGTAAGTGACGAGGCCTGGGAAACGTTAAAAGTAGCCGTTCCCGGGCATCCTGCAGCGTTGGTAACCGTGACATTATAAGTGCCTCCGGCAGAAACTGTTATCTGCTGGGCCGTGCTGCCTCCGGGCGACCAAAGGTAGCTACTGAACCCGGATCCTGCATTCAGCGTCGTGCTTTCCCCCACACAGATGCTGTTGTTGCCAACGATGGTTGGCGTAGGCGAAGCCGGTTGGTTCACCGTTACGCTGGCACTGCCAGTACAACCGGCGGCGTTTGTGACGGTGACGGTATAAGTGCCTGGCGTGTTGACGTTAATTGACTGACCAGTGCCACTGGGAGACCATGCATAAGATGAAAAACTGCCTGTAGTCAGGGTAGTTGACTGCCCCGCACAAATGCTGGTATTGCCGTTGATGGCGGGCGTCGGGACGCTGCTTTGGGTAACTGTGACCGATGCGGTTCCTGTACATCCTGCAGCATTGGTCACTGTCACCGAATAGGTTCCGGGCGTGCCAACGCTCAACGCGGCAGAAGTAGACCCCCCGTTTGACCAGACGTAACTCGAATAGCCATTCCCGGCATTCAGGATGGTGCCATCTCCGGGGCAAAAACTCAAAGCCCCGGTAATGGTGGGCATGGGATTCTGTGCCACGGTGACCGTGACGGAAGCCGTGCCGGTGCAACCGTTTTGCGTGACGGTTACCGTATAGGTTCCAGGGTTTGAAACAACCCGTGAAGGGCCATTGCCACCGCCACCCGACCAGGCATAGGAGGAATAAGTTCCATTTACCATCAGGGTAGTTGAACTGCCTGCGCAAATGGCGGTAGCGCCTGAAATCGTCGGTTGGGGAGTGGGTATTTCCGTTACCGTAACCGAGTTCGTGCCAGTACAACCGTTTTGCGTCACGGTTACTGTATAGGTTCCGGGAGCGCTAACTGTTGTACTTGGTCCTGTAGATCCATTTGACCAGGATATGTTGGTAAAGCCTGCTGGCACGCTCAACGTGGTAAAGGCGCCGTCGCAATAGGTTAAATTGCCATTAATCGGAGGCACAGGCGGCGGCGTTTGGACAACCGTTACACTGGCCATTCCCACGCAGCCGTCTGCATTGACTACCGTTACGCTGTAGACGCCGGGTGCAAAGATTACGGTCTGTTGGGTGACATCGCCGTTTGACCAGGCATAACTCTGATATCCTGAGCCGGCGTTCAGAATGGTTGCGCTGCCCTGACAAAAACTGAGCGGCCCCGTAATCATCGGCACCGAAGGGGGCGTTGTATTGACGATAACAGTGGCCGTTCCGGTACAGCCCCCGGGGGCGGTGACAGTAACGGTATAAGCTCCGGGGCTTAGGTTGGTGGGGTTTGCGCCGTTGACGGTTGGAGGCGACCAACTGTAGGTGTAACCCGGGCCCGTTGGCGAGACAGAAATGGAACCGTTGGCAAGTCCACAGGTTGCGTTTGTCGGCGTTGCGGTTACGCTTACCGGGGAGCTGGGGTTCAAGGTCGCCGTCGTAATGCTGGTGCATCCGCCCTGGGTCACCGTGATGGTATAAGTGCCGGGGGCAAGGTTGCTAACGCTTGAATTGTTGGTGATTGCGGGCGACCAGGCATACGTAAAACCTGCACCTGTTGGCGTAACGCTGATGGCGCCATTATTTTGGCCGCAGGTAGGCTGAGTTACCGTTGCATTGGCTGAGAAATTGCAATACATACAAGTGCCGTCATCCACATTTGCAGCCGGGTTGTAATTGGATGCTGCGGGATCGGTACAACCGCAAACAGGAGGGTTTGCAAATATTGGCGTCACATTGGTTGCGATGCCGACGTCGGCGCCTGCGTGGTCTGTGATGCAAACGGTAAAGCTGTAAGTTCCCATCCCGGCACATCCGGCAAGGAGTTCAGCAAAAGAACTCACCGTTCCTGCTCCGCAGGGGTCGGTGGAAACGCCATAAGCGCCACCGGTGGTCGAAACCCCAAGATCCGGATTTGGCCCGCCGCCATCTGCAAAAGTATAGACTCCTCCCATATCGGCGTCACTACCGCAAGGACACCCGCCGCCGCATTGACCGCCACCCGGCCGGGTCATGACCATCAGGGTATTTCCGCAAGCGGTAATTCTGATGCTTAAATCTCCCTGCCAGGTATGGGTGATGTTCATAGACAGGCCCAGTGGATCGCCTGTAACGCTAGGCTCAATCGTAAATTCCGTGCAATATGAAACGGCAGGATTATTCACCGGCTGACTTTGATCCGGTAGGTTAATGCTTGGATTTGTACACTGCGCCATCGCTTGTTGAGCCATTGAGGCAAGTAGTAGTACAAAGGGTAAAATTAAAATTCGTGCGTTGATGTGTTTCATACCTTCAGGTAATAATTGTTTGTTCTGAGTTGCAAATAAAAAATTGGCAGAAGGTCAGTGCCTCCTTCCTAAAGTATCCGTCAATTGCCTTAAGCGTCAGGGTGGCATCGCCATTGTATCGCAATACTTCACTTTAAAAGGTTGAAGTTCGTGAAAATAGGGTAGGGGCTTTCACAAGTGTTACGGCCAAAGATTTTGGTAAATTGAACAGATAAAGCGCGCTCTTCTCTTCGCCGGGTGTTTGTTTTCTTGTCTTATATTGGTTTAGTACAAACCACCCATCAAAGATACCGTTTTCGTCGGGTTCGTTGCCTATATGTATTCAGTTTTGTGCAAATTGACCGCATTAAATTTTTATATATGCAAAAAAGCCCATCCTTTTCAGGATAAGCTTTTTTGTAATTTATGGAATTGTAAAATATTTAACGATTTAGTACAAAGTGGTTTTATTGCAGCATGCGCCTTCAGGTATTGAGGAATTTCCAAAAAAGTATACTTCCTGCGGCATAGGCAGGCACATCGCGCCAGTCGGAAGTGAACCGAGGGGAAAGCAAAGGGAATCCCCATTCAAAAAGCAGGACTAATATCAGGGTTGCACCCGCTATTTCCACAAAGGAAAGTCGGTGAGCCGGATTTTTAAAGACCAGATACCGGCGCTCCAGCAACCATGCCGTCAACAGCATCGGCATGCAAAGCAGGCAATCCAAATGGTTGTCTAACAAGGGCAAAGAAATATGCCCAATTTTTTGCAAAATCTGGTGCCCAATAAATAAGCCTGCACAAATCAGAAACATCGGGTGATTTAGCGGCCGGGGCATGTTAGAAAACCGCAATGAACGCGATGGTCAACCCAATCACCAGGAATGGCGAAAGCAGGATCATGATGGCCACCCCCGTAAACTTGATGACTAATTTCATCGCTAAAGTCAGGGTGCTGTCACCTTCCTTTGCTGCCGACCAGCGGTCAAAAACGCCGTATATACTTGCTGCGGCGCCCATCACCTGCTTGCCGGGCTTGGGCTCTAATTCATCCAGTTTGATCTTCATTTCTCTAAGATTTGAGATGTGAGATTTAAGATTTTAGACAGTGATGTTGGATCATGATCCGGGTGTCTAATGTCTAATATCTAACATCTAATTTAGGACAAATGTACTAAAACAATTCAATTAGTACAATTGTACTATCTTTGTTTTCGACAAAAAAATCATGTTAACCGATGAACAAGCCGACAACGAAAGACAAAATTCAGGAAGAAGCGCTCCGGCAATTCAATACCATTGGCAGCGAACGCGTGAGCATCCGGAACATTGCAGGCGCATTGGACATCAGCCCAGGGAATCTGACTTACTATTATAAAAACACGGATGCATTGGTCCACCAGTTGTACCTGAACCTGGTAGAAGATCTGAACGCGCAGATTCACGTGCTGCGCCAGCAAGGCGAACCTGATTTTGCCTGGCTGGTAGAGCAAACGGAGGCGACCTTCCGGGTGATGTACAAATACAAATTTTTGTTGCTCGATTTTCCGGCCATAGCCCGGCGGATAGAGCCCATTCGCGCCCATTTCCGGCAATTGATGGAATCGCGGAAAGTCGAGTTCCGCATGCTGATGTTGTATTGGGTGGAAAAAGGGCTGCTCCGGGCCGAATGGGCGCCTGGCCTGTATGACAACCTGATTTTGCAGAGTATGGTGCTGGCCAACAGCTGGATTGGAGATTCAGAACTCCATTTTGACGGCGACCCGGAGCAGATTATTCCATACTACTGCAACTTGTTTATTGGCATCATCGCGCCTTTTCTTACTGAAGCTGGTTTGGTAACTTATGCGGTGTGGAAAGGTGGACACCTTACTTTCAATATTTAACAATCCGCGCCACCCCTCTTTTGCCATCCGCTTCCACGTTTAAAATGTAGATTCCTGATATTAAATCTTTTACATCCAGGCGATTGTCGTTGATAATGCAAGCGAAAACCTCCCGGCCCAATAAATCGCGGATTGAAACAGCAACCGGTTTATCTGTGGAATAGCCCTCGAAATCAAACGAAACATGCTCCGTAGCCGGGTTTGGAAAAACAGAAAAACCCGAAAGTGTGGGCAATGTTCGCACCCCAACCAGCAGCGGCGAGCCATTGTATTTGAACAAGGCGGGGTGGGTAGATAAAGTAAGTTTTCCGCCACCGATCCAGCCAGTTTCGGGAGAAGTAAAGACGATTGAATTGAGCCGTTGTCCCAGATTTTCGACCGACCAGTTATTGCCAAAATCCTGCGTAATGGCTACCCTTCCTGTTACGGTATTGTAATTTGAAGCCAACACATACGCACCGGGAGCCCCCGGGACTGCGGCAATGTTCCACCCGAAATTGCCGGGCTGCGATGCCAGGTTTGCCCAGGTTGCGCCCCCGTTTGTACTTCTGGCGATGCGGTTGATTCCGAAACTGTTCTGATTAAAAAGCAAGCCGTTCTCATGATCCTGAAAGGCAATGGAATAAATGCTGGTTCCTGTGCCCAAACCGGCATTCAGAAACTCATAAGAAGCTCCAAAATCGGTAAACCGCACAATACGCCCTTCAGAGGTGCCATTCCACAAGGTATCGCCGGCAGTGCAGGACATATTAGCCCCTGAATTAAGCAATTGATATTCATCATTGGTGTATCCTGAGATGGCGGCATTGTCCCAGGTTGCGCCATTGTTGTCGGAGCGGCTGATTGACTGCCTGTTGTGAGCCAGCCAGTGCTGGCCGTCCTCAAACAGGTTCAGCGCTACACCCGTGCTGCCATTGGTCAGCCGGAGCGTCCAAAGGTCGCCGCCATCGGAGGTTTTGTAAAGCTTTCGCCCGGGACCGCCGCCATAATCCTGTGTGGTAATCCAGGCCGTCAGCGAATCCACGGCAACGATCTGGAAACTGATGGCGCCTGCCGCTTCTTCAATTTCAGCCACCGTCCAGGTTTGGCCTCCGTTTGAGGTGCGCAGGATATAAGGGCGGTGTGTGCTTGGAATGGGAGCCTGGTAGTATTCCCCGGAGGCAATGGCCCATACCACATCCTCGCCGACAGCCGAAATGCTGAAAATGACGTAGTTGGCGGGGAGAAGACCGGCGGCCATGGGCGTCCAGTTTTGGGCGGAAAGCGCCCCTGCTATTGCAGAGAAAAGCAGGATAAGTTGTATTTTTTTAAACATAAAATTGTGATTTGAATGGTTTGTTTTTGAAACAGGAACTTTAAAATTACTTTACCCGAAAGGTCTCCAGCGTTTTATCGCCATCGTTGGCAACATCATAAATGTTTATCTTTTTGCAAACCGATGCACGCGCCTTTTTTCATCCATGCTTACTTCGATGAAATAAATTCCGGGTTCTAATTCGCTAACATCCAGTATTTTATTAAAAAAACCAATCGGAGTGTGAATGCACTCGGTGCGTCGGGTTTTTCCGGAGGAGTCGGCGATTTTGAATTGTAGTTAAGGTTCCACCACTGATGACCAGCGTACCCGAACCGCTGAAGCCTGCGCCGAAGGTATGTGTTCCGGCTGTGACGTTGCAAGTGCCATTGACCGAAAAAACCTGGCTCTGTGAAAGCGTGCCGCTCGCCAGATTCAGCGTGCCGTCAACCGTGAAGGCGCCGTCTTGCGTGAGGTTGAAGTTGGTGGTAAATGAAATGGAAGCGCCTGAATGGATGGTCACCATCCCTCCGCTTTCATTGGTAAAGGGGTTGTCAATGCTTAGGCCGGCGGAAGTCGTACCGCCTTTGACAATGCTGCCGCCACTCTTGTTTATGATGGCCATTTCGCAATTGCGGCTGCTGGGGTTGTCGCCAATCAAATTAAAGACGCCATAGTTGGTCAGCGTCTGCCCGCCGCCGTTGCCATCAATGTAGCCGTTGAGCCAGTTGATGGTTCCCCCGGCATTGTTGGTGATGTCGGAGGCGGTATTGTGCAAGGTCGTAACAAGACCGGAAAAATTGATCGTACCGTCGTTGGTAATGGCGCCGGCGCCGCTGAGTGTTCCTGTCCATTCCAGTGTACCTTGATTGAGAAAAGCCCCGCTGTTGTTCAGCGTACTCGTCAGCGTCAGGGTTGCCGTTGCTTCGACGGTGATGGTGGTGCAGGTGCTCCCACTGATTACGGTAACGTTATGCCCTGCTTTAATGGTCACAGCGTCGTCTGCATCGGGAACGCCATCGGCATCTGTGCCCGAGGTGAGTGTCCAGGTGGCAGCCAGGTTCCAGTTGCCGGAAGTGGCGCTATCGAAGGTGGCGGCGGAAACGGGCAAAATCATGATCAACCAAATCGCTGCCAAAAAAAAGCGGATATGGAGTTGTGTAAAGTTGAATTTTGGGTTCATCGCGAGGAGTAATTAGAGATTAGCAGGAATCGTTGCACAGAATTTTTATTCCACCTGCAAAATTCGCTGATCGCTACCTGTTTCTCTTGCACTCCTGTAACCAATCCTTGGACTATTGTAGCATCCCCCAAAAATCACTGCTTTTTCCACTCCGAAGGCGCCTTTCCAAACTCCTCTTTGAAGCACCTCGTAAAATACGCCGGGTCAGAAAATCCAGAATTGTAAGCAATTTCAGAAACACTCAACCTCGTGTTCTCCAGTAACTGGCGCGCATGATGTAACCGATGCGAACGGATGAATAAAGCGGCGGACTGCCCTCCAAGCGCCGTCAATTTCCGGTGCACCTGCATCCGGCTCATCGCCAAATCGCGGCACAGGGCCTCAATACCATATTCCTCATCGGCTAAGTGGTCGTCAATCAGACTGCGAATGCGGGTGAGGAATTCGTTTTCTTTTTCGATCAGTGGCGCCAGCGCAGCTTCCGGCAGGGCAGGGGAGGAGGTTTGTTGCTGAAAATATACCTGCAATCGCTTTCTGCTTTCCAGCATGGCCGCTAAAGTGGCAAACAATTCAGCGCGGTGGAAGGGTTTGGTGAGCCAGGCATCAGCGCCGCGTTGCAGGCCATCAATCCGGGCTTCAACAGCCGAGCGGGCGGTGAGCATCACCACGGGAATGTGACTGGTGCGCGGGTCGTTTTTGAGTTGTTTGCAAAATTCCAGTCCGTCCATACCCGGCATCATCACATCGCTGAGCACGAGGTCGGGGAGGTGTTCGAAGGCTTGTTCCAACCCTCCGTGGCCGTTTCGGGCGGTGAGCAACTGGTAGTCCCGGCTCAGCAGCGTGGTGAGGTATTGCACCAAATCGGCGTTGTCTTCCACAAGGAGCAGGAGCGGATTGCCGGATGCAATTTGTTCGTTTTCAGGCAACGGGGTATGGGTGGTTTCCACGGATTTTCCGACTGGTGGCAACACGGCAATTTCATCCAAAGTGGTAAGTTTGGGCGGCCCGGTTTCTGTGAAAACGCCATTTTCCTGTGCCTGCATCGGAAGAATCACCCGGAAGGTGCTGCCTTTTCCCACTTCACTTTCGACTTCAATGCGACCGCCCATCAATCGGACTAACTCATCGGTAAAGGCGAGGCCGATGCCGGAGCCGGGTTGCTGAGAGGTAACACCTTTTTGGAAAGGTGTCGCCTCTGCTTCATCCGCAGCCTGTTGAAAGGTAACACCTTCTGAGAAAGGTGTCACCTTCGGGGCCTCCACCTGATAAAACCGCTTAAAAACATGCGGCAATGCCTCCCCTGAAATGCCAATCCCCGTGTCGCGAACCTCGATTTCCAGCATCGCATTTTCCTGAAAGCGAGCGGTGACGGTGATCATTCCAACTTCCGGCGTAAATTTGATGGCATTGCCGATCAGGTTGGCGAGTACCTGCTGAAGGCGATCCGGATCAAAATCTGCCCAAAGTTCGTTCGGCTCAATTTTCACAGACAGGTGCTGTTTTTTCATCTCCGCCAAGGATTCAAACGCCTCTGCATTGACTTTTACAAATTGCATAACATCTGCCCGGCTGAGCTGCAATTGTAGTTTTCCCGATTCGATTTTGGATAGGTCGAGCAGTTGGTTGACTAAGTTGAGGAGGTTTCTGCCGTTCCGGCTGACCAATTTTCCTACTTTCTGCACTTGCGTGTCCGTGCTTTCGCGCAGCGATTCTGACATTCCGAGAATGACCGTGAGCGGCGTCCGGAATTCGTGGGTGATGTTGGCGTAAAAGAGGTTTTTAAAGGCTTCTACCTCTTCCTTTTTTTCAATTTCCCGGAGGCGTACGTTCTCTTCGAGTTGGGCAATGTGTTCATTTTGAAGTCGGTAGTGCGCTTCGCGGAAAAGCCGGGCGCGGTAAGCGAGACCGCCGGTCAGGAAAATAATTTCTGAAGATACGCCGATGGCTCCGGCAAAAGTGGAAAAAGGCGTGGTCAAAAATAGGGAAATCAGCTCTCCAGTGATGGCGCAAAGCGTGCCCACCAATATGATTTGAGCAAGGCGGTTGCGCTCCCGCCAAAGCAGAAACAGAAAAACGAAAGAAAACAAGGTCATGACTGTTCGAAAAGCGTAGTAGAGCAACCAACTTTGGTAGCGCAGGTCGCTTCCCATCAGGATCAATTCGATCAGGCAGGCGATGCCGCTTACACCCAATACAAAGCGCAGGATTGGGCGCATGAAGGCTGGAAATTCATCGTCCTGTTTTAAAAAAAAATAAATAAACAAGGTGTAAGTGACAAAATGCGCTGCCGAATGAAAGACTTTGGTCCAGCTCCACGGCAGGAAATGATACGTCAGGTAAAACGCCGGATTAAGGTCTTCAACGATGCGCCAGGCCACAAAAATCAGGGAGAACAAGTATAACGCGTACCAAAGAAAAACGGGGTCGCGCTGCTGAAGGTACTGCGCTGCCGAAAAAAGCATGACCATAAAGGTGGCGCCTATGAAAAACAAGTAGAAGAGATTGGTGTATTGGGTGGCTTCTAATTGCTGCCGTTTGTAGGCTTCTACTTCGGATAAAAGCGGCACAAAAATGCGAAACTGCCTGATGTGATCGAGTTTGAACAAGAGGGTGTCGCGTTGGAAGGGTTGAACCTGGAAGGTGTTGATTTCTTTTATTTTGTATGGAAATTTTCCAAGATAATCGGACTCTGGAAACCAACGTGGAAATGGGATCATTTGAAAACTATCGCCCTTTTTTTTGATCCAAAAGGTATCCATCCCGGGGGATTGAACGACTAAGTCGAGCGGATTTTCCGAGCGATTCTCCAAAACGAAAGCCATCCAGTAATTGTATTGCCCAAATTCAAATTTACCCGGTTTTTCAAAATCGGCCATGTTTTGAAAATTGCCTTGCGTCAAAGAATTCCAGGCTTGGTGCAGGGTGAGGGTGCTGCTATGGTCTTTCAGGATCAGTACTTCCGGTTCTACGCCTGCTTTTTTTTCGCCGAAAGGCAAAAGAGTAACTGGTAAGACAACTTGTGCAGTTGCAAATAGAGGCAAGCAGCAAAAGAAGAGTACTTTCAGGGCGTCCACTGTGCATTAGGAGTGTTTGTTCGGATGTCTTCCTGTTTATTCCGGATTAGCGGCTAACATGAGAGCATTTTGGGGAGTTCATTAATTGGCTGCGAGCGGCAAATTTTATTTTATGCTGCGTTGGATTTTTTCAAGATAGCTGCCGGCTATCTCTGCAAAATCCGCCCCCGAACAAGTTCGGGACAGGCTTTGCCTAAAATAAAATTTCCTCGCTCTCGCTCAATCATGAAAACCCCAAGATGCTCTAAACAGCAAGCGGGGGCAATTTCGATAAAAAATTAAGATTTTCCCCAATGCACGTTGTTGTTTTAAAAAAAAGAAGAAAGAGAGGGGGATGGATTTTGAAGATCCTGCAGGGCGACCGTGAGGGTCGCGCCCTACCGTCTCTCCCTCTCCCTCTCTCTCCCTCTCTCCCTCTCTCCCTCTCTCCCTCTTAATTCCCCGAAGTCAGCCCCATGGAGCAACTTTCCTGCTTGTACGTAAATGTCTTCCTGGTCACAACATAATTCGTCCAGGCGGCAGCAGTTTTGGCAAAACTGGTAACCTGAGAAGTGCCCACTGTCGTTTTTGCCGGCGTCAATTTTTCGGTGTCGCAACCCTGCGACCCGGTTTCTCCGTTGAAATTCACCCGAATGGCGTGGATGTCCGATGCCGGAGCGCCACTTAGTTTTGCGCTGCAACCAATCAGGTATCCGCCGCTGGTGATTCTGGATATGCTTTCTTTGCCAATGCCTGCGGGGTTGGAACCTTCATAATACCGGGTCCAGTCGGGCAATTCGGTGCCATAAAATGGCAGCACCATCGCAAAAGCAGCATTCAAAAAACCTGCCGGCATCGGTTGCGTCGTATACCTGCCTGCAATGGCCGCTTTGGTTCCGGTGGCGTCGAGGGTGACGGCAGTAGCAGCGAAAACGATCGCGCTAACACCAGGTCCGGGCGTATAGATTTTGCTGTTGCTGATGCCGGTTGCAGGATCTGCGCGAACCACCCACATAGAAGTATGTTGTGCGCCTGCAAAACCAACGATCATGAAAGCTGCGGGCTCTGCTGCTCCGTTGGCCGCTTTATAGACCACATCTGTTCCCTGGTCCTGTAGCATGCCGGAATTGTACACGCGTCTCCAGAGTTCGGTACCATTTGCGGCGTTGATGACGGACAGGAAGGTGTGACTGTTCGTTCTGCCAGTCACTGCAACTACGGCTATGTTTGCGCGGAATCCGTTGCAAGCTTCCAGTGCTTCAAAACCTGTTCCCGGAGAACCGGAAGTGCCTGCGTTGTAGCGGAAGCTGTAAATCTGGGCGCCTGCGCTGCTGAAACGGGCCACTACAAAGGAGTTGACGCCATTGGCCGTGTTTCTGGCGTTGCCAACAACGGTCACATCGCCATTGGCCTGACGCTCTACCGAAACGCTGCGCTCATCGTGAGCAGCGGCTGGAGGTAACACTTTCAACCAGGTCAGTGCGCCGTTCAGGTCTGTGCGGATCAGGATGATCTGATGTGCATTTCCATTTTTCCGGTAACCGGAAATGAAATAGCCGGTGTGGACGCTGGCGGCATTGATATCCAACTCGATGGCCGTGCCGAAATAAGGTACGTTAGGGGCGTTCTGGTCGTTCAGGGTAACCGTCATTTCCTGCCCGCCTGTTGCGTTCAATCGGGTCAGGGAAATCATGTTGGCCGGGCCAAAGCTTTGGGTGTTGGCCAATACAATGTATTTGCCGCCGTTAATTGACTTGCTGTCCTGCGCTTCTTCCTGCGTGGCGGCGATGCCTAAAGTTGTTTCAAACAACTGCGCATTTGCGGTAGCAGAAAACAAAAGTGCTGCGAAAAGTAAAAAGCACCAGTTCGAAGACTGGATGCGGTTGATTAGGGCGGATACTGCCGGGATGATTGATGGGTTCATTGTGTAAAAATTTAGATGTTGATAATAAAATGTACACCCCGACGTGTGTTGGAAGGGAAAAAGGTACCCATCAATTTTTAAAATAACGTGAAATCGTAGATTGTTTAAAGAGGGGAGAAAGAACAAGGCGGCCTAAAGGTCACGAAACGAATAGCGCCGTGCTATGTTTCGCGGCCTTTAGGCCGCCTTGTTCTCTGTAAAGGCCAAAAGAGAATACAACCTAATGAAACGGCTAAAAATAACAAGAGCCATCCCAAAAATTTGAGATGACTCCTGTTTTGAATTTTGTTCATAGTTTTATTTAGTGTCTGTCTTTTATAGTCCGATAGCTGCGTTATGTTTTGCCCCAAAATTGGTCATTTACGCGAGTAAACTCCCACTTTTGGGGCAAAACATAACGCAGCTATCGGACTATAAAGAGCAGACACCGACTAAATGGACAGACACTATTTAAGGCGCCACCACCGTAAACACCAGCGATTTCCGCTGCGTAGGCGTTTGCAAAATCACAATATGGGCGCCCGGCTCCAGGCCAAGCACATAATCTTCCGAATAAACAGCCTGCCCGTTGCGCACCCTCCGGTCTTTCAATTGCCCGGTAATGTCGAAGACACTCAACACAATTTCCCTGGCCAGAGACAATTCCACTTCCACCCGGAAAACACCGCTGGTTGGATTGGGCATCAGGCGGAAAGCCAGCAACTCCTGCACCGGCCCCGGCGAAGGGATCGTGGAATTGTCCGCATGGACGGTAATGGTTTTAGTCAGGTAGTCGTCACAATTGCCGGAAATGGCCTGCAGCGTGAGCGGCACCTGCCCCGGCGTCGGGAAAGTGAAAATGTACTGATCGCCGCGCTGTTCGACCAAGGTAGCTTTTGCAGGATCAAAAATCCAGTTCACCTCGTCCGGTATGGGCCAGGAAACCTCCACTACCACCACTTCTTCGCCGGCCAGCACGTCCGTCGGCGTCACGAAATGCGCCTGTAACGGCTCCGTCCCGACCTGTACGTTGATGGCCTCGCTTGCCACGCAATCAAATTCATTGGTTACGACAACAGTATAAAGACCGGAGGTTTCCAACCGAACCGTTTCATCCTGGCTGCTGAAGCCGTTTGAACTGCTCCATTGCACGTCATAGCCCAATCCTGAAAAGTCAACAAACAAAACTTCTCCAAAACAAAGGCTGGTATCCGTCGAACCTAAATCTACAACAAACGGCGCTCCTTCGGGTAAAGAGAACGTGGCCTGTTCCGAGCAGCCCTGAGCGTCGGTAACATTTACCGTGTAATCCCCGGGCGCGAGACCGGAAAGTGTGTTTCCGGTTTGACCGTCGGGCCAGGAATAGCTGAATCCACCGGCGCCACCGCTTACCGTCAGCGCAATGCTGCCGTTTGCAGCGCCATCGCAGGCGGGCGTCGTGAGATTGCCATTGATGAAAATCTGTGGCGCGTTGCTGGTCAATGTATACGTTTCGCTGACAAAGCAGCCGTTGCTGTCGGTGAGCGTGACCGAATAACTGCCGCTACTCAGGTTGGAAGCGGTAGCACCCGTTTGAGCCGAAGGGTCGCTCCAGAGGTACTCGTACACCCCGCTTCCACCCAGCGGCGTAATGTTGATGCTGCCGTCGGGCGAGTTGAAACAGCCTGGAAGCGTGAAGTTCGAGCCGCTGATCAACAGCGCGACGGCATCGGTTAAGACAATGTTCTGAGACGTTGTACAACCATTGGCATCCATGGCGGTCACGCTGTAAGAACCGGAGGCCAGGTTGCCGATTTGGGCGGTGGTTTCATTGTTGTCCCAAAGGTAGCTCAAAGTCCCCGTGCCACCAGATGCGGACACGGTGATCGAGCCATCGGAAAAGCCGCTGCACGAAGGCGAAACGGTCTCGTCTATCGTCAACACCAATTGCGGGGTTAAAGGCAACGTAACCATCGCGGTGGTCTGGCAGCCATTGGCATCAGAAACAATTACGGTGTAGTCGCCAGCGGGTAAATTTGTTGCAGTGAAGGTGTTTTGCAGCATAGGATCATCCCACAAGTAAGTATAACCGCCATTGCCGCCTGTGGCGCTAACCGTAGCCGTTGCCGTATTTTCTCCAAAACACAAAGGCGCTGCAAAGTTGCTGATCAAAGCTTCCAGCAAAGTCGCTTCCGGCACCGTTACCATCAGGGATGCTGTACATCCGTTGTCGTCAGTGACGTTCACCGTATAATCACCAGCCGGTAAATTCACGGCATTATTTGTCATCTGGGCGCCCGGATCGTTCCATACATAATCGAATGGCGCGGTGCCGCCGGAAGCAAGTACGCTGGCAGCGCCATTGCTTTCGCCAAAACAAAGCGGCGCGGTTGCATTTTGTAAATTGACCGTTACAGCCGGAGTTTCCGGAACCGAAACGTTCAGGGTAGTCGAGCAGCCGTTGCCCGCATCTAAAACCGTCACAACGTAATCGCCTGCGGCAAGGTTGAGCGCTTGTGGCGTCATTTGCGCCAGCGGGTCGCTCCACAAATAAGTATAAGTTCCTGTGCCACTCAACACGGATACCGTGACGCTGGCGTCTGCGTCCCCATTGCATGAAGGCGTTTCAAGGGCGCTGACGTTGACGACTAAGTCATCCGGCTGGTCAATGGACACATTCAAAGTTCCTGCACAGCCGTTTTCATCTGTAGCCATTACGGTGTAATTGCCCGGACTAAGCGCAGTTGCCGTTGGGCCGGTTTGCCCGGATGGGTCATTCCACAAGTAATTGATTGCTCCGGTACCGCCGGTTGCCAGCACGGTTGCTGATCCGGTCACGTTGATGCAGTCGGGTTCGATAATGCTTTGAACCGAAAGGGTAGGGAAGGGCGCGCCGTCTACTAAGACCCCGTCCGTCACGGTGCAACCATTAGCGTCCGTAGCGGTCACCGTGTAGAAGCCGGGTAAAAGCGAAGCAATAGCTGCGCCGCTTTCCATCGTGCTCCATTCATACGTGAAACCGCCGGCGCCGCCACTTGCAGCCGCAGTTGCCGAGCCGTTCAGTGCGTTCAGGCAGGATGCAGAAGCAGAGAGTTGCAAACTCAGGGCTGGGGGCGCTGCAACAGAGAATTGCGCCGCTGTGGAACAACCGCTGCCATCGCTCACGGTCACCTGGAAATTCCCGACGGGTAACCCGGAGATGCCTGATCCGGAAGGTATGCCCGGCGCATCCCACTGGTAAGTGAAACTGCCGCCGCCTGCTACGGAAACCGTTGCTTCGCCGTTATTGCCATCCACACAATCCGGAGCGGTGGTCGCCACCGAAACATCCAGGTCTCCGATGGATTGCAGGGTAGTTTGTAAGGTTTCGGTGCAGCCATTGCCATCCGTGAGGGTCAGGTTGTATACCCCGGCGTCGAGGCCGGAAATGGCGGCTGTGGCTTGCCCGCTGTCCCAAAGATAGGTATAAGGCAATTGGCCGCCGCCTGCCTGCACCGAGATGCTGCCGTTGACCGAAGCGCCGCAGGCCGGTTGGACTGTGTTGACTAAGGCAAGGGTAAGCACCGGCGGTTCGCTGATCACAACCGTGCTTTCTGCAGTACAGCCGTTGTCATCCGTGACAGTAACGCCGTAGGTTCCCGCCTGCTGGCCGCTGATGTTGTCGCCGCCGGAATTGTTGCTCCATTGGTAGCTGAATGGCCCTGTTCCGCCTGAACTTACCAATACGCCTGCACTTCCGTTCGCCTCGCCAAAACAAGCTACATCATCCACCGTCACTGCTAAAACCATGTTTGGAATATCCTGCACGTTGGCGAGCAATACGCGCTCACAGCCCGCCTGATTGGTAATGGTTACGGCATAAACACCTGCTCCGAGGTTGTCCGCAATGTCGTCGGTGTCAATGACCACACCCGGATTGGCCGTGTTTTCCCAGGCGTAGGTAAAGACGCCTGCATCGGTCACCGTCGCATTGGCGGCGCCGGAAGGCTGGTTGCAATAGGAATTCGTTGTGTTGACCGTAGCTTGCGGGGCGCCTAAGGAAGACACCGCCGCGTCGAGCGTTGCGGTACAACCATTTGCATCCGTGATGCTAACGGTATAAGCACCTGCTCCGAGGTTGTTGGCCTGCTCCGTGGTTTCAGCAGCGCTATGGCTCCATGCGTAGGAATAAGGCGCTGAACCGCCGCTCGCCAAAACGCTCAGGCTTCCGGTGTTCTGCGTACAATCCGTATCTGTTTGATTGGTCAATGCAACTTGGGGATCCGGGGTTTGGGCCACGGTCACGTCAATGGTGCCGACGCAACCATTCGCATCGGTTACGGTTGAAGCATAATTACCTGCCGTCAAGCCAATTGCCATCGCGTCGGTTTCTCCGGGGTCGTGGCTCCAGGCATACGCATAAGGCGCCTGTCCGCTGCCGGGGTTGAGTGTGACAGCGCCGGTTCCTGCATTGCAAGCGGAAGGTTGGTTGTCCAACACGGCTAAATCCAGCGCCGGGTTGTCTGCCGCAAGGGCAAACGCAAGCACGGCGTTGCACCCAATTGCATCTGTTACTGTGGCGGAATAAGCCCCGGCGGCAAGACCGGTGGCCGTTTCAGCAGTCAGCATAGGATCGTGGCTCCAGGCATAGCTGTAGGTTGGAATGCCGTTTTGCACTTGCAACTGAGCCGAGCCGGTCGCCGAAGCGCATAAGGCGTTGCCGGATGTTGCAAACACCAGTTCCAGGTCTGTATTTTGATTTAAAACGACTGCGTTCAGTTCGGCGTCACAACCTAAAGCATCTGTTACCGTCACGTTGTAAGCACCCTCCAGCAGGGCCGAAGCCATTGGTGCATTCAGCGCCGGATTGTGGCTCCAGGCATACGTGTAAGGACTCTGACCGTTAAATGCGGTGACCGAAATGCTGCCGGTTGGCATCGAACAGGCCGTTTCCAGCACCGACAACAACTGAAGTGATGGCGCTTCGCCCGCTCCAATTGTTACGATGGCGATCCCCTGGCAACCCGTAGCATCGGTTACCGAAACCTGGTAAGTGCCACCGGCTAAGTTGATTGCAGTAGGAAAATTTAAAGCAGTATTTTGACTCCAGGAGTACGTATACGGTGCGCTGCCTCCGGCTACTGCGACGCCGATAATGCCATTGTTATTCCCACAACTTGCATTTTGTTGATTAATCACGCTCAGGTTAGGACCATCCGAAGCCTGAACGGCAGCAGCATAAACCTGCTGGCATCCGGCTGCATCCGTTACAGAAACGGTGTAGGAAGCGACCGGTAAATTTGCGGCAAGCGGGGCGTTCAGGCCACCGTCATGGCTCCAGGCATACTCGTAAGGCGCTATGCCATTTGCAACAGCAACAGCCACTGAACCATTTGAATTGCCGCAGGTCGTTGCCTGAACATTTGCGCTAAGCAAAAGTCCCGGATCATCTTCAACCGTAGCGACGAGGTTGGCAACGCAGTCGTTCGCATCGGTTACAGAAATACTGTAATCATCTGCTGATAAGTCGTTGGCATTGTTGCTGTTCAAGCTGCCGTCGTGGCTCCAGGTGTAAGTATAAGGCAAAGCCCCGCCGGTGACCAGGACACTGACAGAACCATCGTCCTGCCCGCAGTAGGCATCGGTGAGGTTGGAAAGGCTCATTTGTGGCGCAGCCAACAATGCAACCGTGGCCTGTACGGAAGCCGTACAACCGTTATCGTCGGTTACAACAACGGAATAATTGCCGGCATCCAGGCCAGCAGCCTGAATGAATTGCAGGTTAGCGTCGTGCGACCAGGCGTAGGAATAAGGCAACGTGCCACCACTGACATCGAGGGTAATGGTTCCGTTCCCGTCATTGCAAAGGCTGTTTTCTGCATCCGCTGAAGCTATGGGCGGGGGCAGATAGGCAATTGCCTGGGTAACGATGGTTTGACAACCTGCTGCATCGGTCAGGGTCAGGGAATAATTGCCTGAATTTAAGTTGGTCACAGTCGGGCCATTTGCTCCCGGGTCGTGGCTCCAGTTATAGTCGAAAGGCGCAGTGCCTCCGGTAAGTGAAATGCTGATAGAACCGATGCCTTCCGCGCAAAGCGCATCCGTATACTGGACCGTTGCCTGGGGCGCCTGGGTGTCAGAAACGTTGGCGTTCAAAACCGCCGTACAGCCATTGCCATCTGTGAGGGTGACGGAATATGCGCCTGCCGCCAGGTCATTTGCCAAAGCGTTGTTCAGTCCGGCATTGTGGCTCCAGGTATAGGTATAAGGCAATTGTCCGCTTGTCCCCGTCACGCTGATGCTGCCGTCGGCCTCGCCGCAGCTGCTGCCCGTAACGGAAGCCAACTGTAGGATTGGTGGCTGCCGGTCTGTAATGGTCTCGGATAAAGTCGCCGAACAGCCGTTTACATCCGTCGCAGTGACGGTGTAGACGCCGCTGCTCAGGTTGGAAGCGGTTGCATTGTTCAACCCGGCATTGTGGCTCCAGGCGTAGGTATAAGCTCCAATTCCACCGGAAGCTGCCACCGTGATGGCGCCGTCGTTGGACAAACAAGGTTCCTCTGTCGTTGCGGAAAGCGTCAATTCCGGAACCGGCGTACTTTCTATTTGTATGGACAATTGATCCGTGCAATTGCTGCCGTCTGTCACCATTACGCCGTATTCACCGGGGGGCAGGCCGCTGGCAGTATTGCTGTTTAAACCGGGATTGTGGCTCCAGCTGTAGGTATATGGTCCTACGCCGCCGCTTGCCTGAACCGTAATTTGGCCCACGGGGTTACCGCAGAAAGCTGCGCTTACCGTGCCCGGGTTCAGACTGACGCCGGGAAGGTCGGTCAATACGCGGGTTAAAGTGGTCGTACAACCATTCCCATCCGTAACCGATACGGTGTAACTGCCCGCAGTGAGTCCGGTGGCTAAGTCGCTGTTTAACTCGATATTATGACTCCAGGAGTAGGTATAAGGCGTTGCCCCTCCTGTTGCCCGAACCCGAATGCTGCCGATTCCCTGGCTGCACCGGTCGTTGACGGCGGTGAGCACTTGCAGGGAGGCGCCCGGTTCCAGCGAAATCGTAAAGGTTTGTTGGGAAGAACAACCCGCGCCATCCGTAACAGTAACGGTATAGCTTCCTACGCCGAGGTTTTGCGCGGTTGGTCCGGTAGAAACCTGGTTTGTCCACTGGTAAGTATAAGGCCCGGTGCCCTGCGCTTCAATTTCAATAGAACCGTTGCCATTAGAACAAATACTGTTCTCAATGCCAAGGGTTTGGATGGTCGGCGGCTCTTGAAAGAGGACGGTCGCACTGGCGACGATCGAACAGCCGTTGGCGTCGGTTGCCGTCACACTGTAATTGCCTGCCGGTAATGGCGCGGCGTTGGGCGAATTCAGCAGCACGTTGTGGCTCCAGCTATACGTATATGGCCCAGTGCCACCAACGGGCGTTGCAGTAATGCCCCCGTTAAAGTTGGTACAAATGGTGTTTTGCACGGCCAGAGTCAAGGCAGAAGGCCCCGGAATATTTTGAATGGTAAATGTTTCAACATCTTGACAACCAAAGGCATCTGTCAGGGTGAGGGTGTAAGAACCCGGCGCTAAATTATTGGCCTGCGGGTTGTTCGGGCTGCCGCTGCTCCACGTGAAGGTATAGGGAGCCGTGCCGCCGTTGACCGATGCGGTGGCGCTGCCATTTGCTGATCCGCAACTGGCTGTTTGCGTGTTGATCGTCACCTGGGGCGGAGGCAATTCGCCAACGGTTGCAGAACCGGAGAACGTGCAATTGCCGCCATCGGTGATGGTGTAAGCGTATGTCCCGGCAACAAGTCCGGTGGCAATACCGGTGGTCAGCGTCGGGTTGTGGTTCCAACTGAATACAAAAGGCGCTGTGCCACCGCTTATGGAAACCTGAATAGCGCCGTTATTCCCCTGGCAGGAAGCCGGGGTCACGGATGCAGTTCCGGTAGGCGGCGGGATGAGTTGCACCGTTCCTGAAATGGAAGCGCTGCAATTATTGGCGTCGGTAACCGTAACGGTATAGTTTCCGGCGATCAGGTTGTTTGCCGTTGGGCTATTCAGACCGGCGTTGTGGCTCCAGGTATACGTATAAGGCGCCAATCCACCGCTTGGGGTCGCTGTAATGCTCCCCGTTCCGTTGGTACAGAAACTGTTGGTCACTGCAATGCTGAGGCTTGGCCCCTGGGTTTCCAGCACTGTAAGCGAAAGCGAAGCACTGCAGTTGTTGGCGTCGGTTGCGGTCACACTGTACGTTCCTGCGGCTAATCCTGTGGCAGTTGCGCTGTTCAAGCCTGCGTTGTGGCTCCAGGAATATGTGACAGGCGCTGTGCCACCTTGTGGGGCGACGGTTGCCGTGCCGTTGGCCTGGTCGCAAAGTTCATTGGTGGTTCCCACCTGGTTCAGCGACAAAGGTGGAATATTAGTCACCGTTGCCGATGCAGATACGGTACAGCCGCGGCTATCGGTAACGATCACGGTATTTAAACCCGGAGGCGCATTGTTTAAGGTTTGATTCGCCTGGGAAGAGTTGCCGTTCCACTGGTACGTATAGCCCGGCGTGCCGCCTGTAGCCTGGGCTTGCAGGATTCCGGCGTTGAGCGCACAGGAAGCATTTTGCAAAATTGTTACCGTTCCTGTTAATTGAGAAGGCTGAGTAATCTGGATGTTGTTCAGCGTGAATTCGCAGCCGCCGTTGTCTTCGATGAGTACGCTGTAAATTCCTGCGGCCAATCCTGTGATCGGGTTGGCTGTGCCGGATGCGCCGCCGTTGACCGAAAAACTGTAAGGCGTGCCGCCGCCGCTTACGCCGATGGCAATGGAACCGCTGCTTTGCCCAAAACAGGCTGCTGCGGTCGGTGTTGCCGTGGCAGAAAGCACCCGTTGTACGCCGACGACGAAATTGAAGGTATTGAAACAACTGTTGGCGTCGCGGACGATGACCGAATAGTTGCCTGGCGCAAGGTTTTCAAAGATATTATCTGGCTGGTAAGGACCAGCATTGAGGGAATATTCATAGGGCGCAGTGCCGCCTACGGCGTTGATTACCACGGAACCATTCTGTACGTTGGAGCACAAAGCATTGGTTACCTGAGTAGTCGCGAAAATAGCGAGCGGTTGTTCGATGACATCAAGGTAGTTTTTTTGACAACCCTGGGCGTCCGAAACCCGTACTTCATAAACACCTGCCGGCAATCCGGAACGGGTGGTGGATTGATTTTCACCCACACCGGTAACACTGGTATTGTCCCATAACCAGGTGATTGTATAAGGCGCCACGCCATTGGAAGGAATCACCTGAATAGCGCCATTCTGGCCGCCACTGCAACCTGAAATGGGAAAAGCGTCTACCTCTGCAAAAATCTCATTGGTTGTGGCAATTGACTGGATCAGGAGATCGGTACAACCTTTGGCATCGGTCAGGGTAAATAAATAATTGCCCGCACTGAGGTTGGAAAAAGTGAAGTTTCCATTGCCCGTCTGCGGGTTTGCGTTGTTGATGTTAACGGTAAAAGGCGGCGTACCGCCGGATGCCTGGAGCGTTACCGCGCCGTTGTTGCCTCCGTTAAAGCAGGTGGTGTTTTGCACATTGGTCACCGTTAATCCGGGAGGATCAATTTGTGGAATGCTGATGGTTGCTTCATTGATACAGCCTCCTGCATCCCGGACGCAAAAGGTATAATTATCAGCAGACAGGCCGGAAACGCTGAAGGAGCCGGTTGTAGCGGCAACGAATTCGTACTGACCATCGCAACCTACGGTGCGCAAAGCATATTCGAAGGGCGCTGTGCCGCCTGTGATGCCCAATTGAAGGCTGCCCAGCGTACAACTGGTTTCCGGTTGAAGCAGGGTCGCCGTTGTATTCAGCGTAACTGGCGCCGATCCGATGTTCACCGTTTGCGGGCCGACGGTGCAACCCCGGTTGTCGCGCACGTAAACATCCGTTTGCGCGCCTACACCTGTGAAAACGTTGCTGGATTGAAAATTGAACCCGTCAATAGAGTAGCTGTAAGGCGCTTCGCCACCCGATGTACCGGTAACGGTGATGATGCCGTTGTTGCCATAGCAATTGAGCAGCGGGCCGGTACTTTGGGCATTGCCTGCGTTGAACGGAGTAGCTGGGCCAATGTTGATGCCGCTACCGGGCGGAAGCGGGAAATTGAGTTGGGGCATGGTGAGGTTACAATTTCCGAAAATATTATTCGGGTCATAAGCATCAATTACCTGAACCAGATAACCGCCAAAAAAACCGTCGTTCGTAGGCGCCAAGCCCGTAAAGGTGTGCGCGCCGGCGGCAGAAACAGGTCCAAAATTGGCAACTTCGGATATTCCATCGCTATCAAAAATCCGGAGCAACCGAAGGAAATAAGTCCCCTGACCTCCGCCAAAATTGACTGAAATGGTACCGTCGTTGGCGCCGGCGCAGGTCTCAGGCGTGACCCCGGCGATGTTCAAAACCAACGGCGGTTCCGCAGGAGCGGCCACGCTGTAGGTATTGGAAATACAACCGGATGCATCGCGGATGATCACCTGATAATTGCCAACAGGCTGGAAAAACTCCACCTGTACGGTTTGGCCATCGTCATAGATTTCAGCAAAAGGGCTATAAGTAGCGCCGTTATCGGTAGATACTTCGAGTCCATTGTCAAAAAAATTGAGAATGCCGTCTGCCCGGCCCGTAAAACTGATGGTAAAAGGACGGCTCAAACCATCGCAGGAAGTGAATCCAAGGCTATGATTGGTAATTTGAATGGCATTGGGCGAAGAGACGTCAACATTTACCGTGTTGGTACAAAATGCAGCATCTCTTACCTCGAAGGTGTAAACCCCGGCCGCTAAATTGGAATAAGTATTCTGGCTGCTGAACGTACCATTGCCGATGCGGAATTGATACGGCGGGTTGCCTCCTGTCGCATCCAGCGTTACTGAGCCGTTGGTACTGCCCGAACAACTCGTGTTTACCACCGCAAGCGGGGTCACTAAGAGCGGATTGGGCGCTGAAATGGTGAACGGCGTACTGACCTGGCACCCGGCGGCATCGCGAATATAACCGGTATGGTTGCCGGCAGCCAGGCCGTTGAATACATTGCTGCCTCCAAAAGGGCCGTTGCTCATCAGGCTGTAGAGGTAAGGCGGAGCGCCGCCTGCGCTATTCAACGTAGCCGAACCCACTGGATCACAATCCGTGGCAGGCAGTAAATTGGACGTGAGCGCCATCAATGCTGGTGGCTGGGTCAGGTTAACGGAGCCGGGAAAAACGCAACCTTTATTGTCGGTCACCGTGTAATTATAGCTGCCTGCCGTCCTTGAAAAAACACGGGCGCTTCCGGCAGGAACATTGGCCTGGGAGCCGCCGCCATCTACGGCAATGGTGTAGGGAGGCGTTCCACCTGACGGGGTAATGGTAATATTTCCTGTGCCGCCATTGCAGGAAATCTGAAAACCTGCAAAATTGTCAAGGGCCACCAAAGCATTGACGGCAGAAGGTGCATTCGGCACGACAATAGCGCCCGACAAGGCAGAATTGCAGGAATTGCCATTCGTCACGCGAACCTGGTACGTACCGGCGGCGACGGAAAAGGTATGCGAGCTATTTGCGGTGTTAAAAGTGGATTGGGTACTGCTGCCAGCGGCATTCAGCAGTGTAAAAGTATTGGTGCCTGCTGCATTTTGGGAAATGGTGACGGTTATAGATCCATTGTTGCCAAAGCAGTTGCCTGCGACCGCTGCGGTTGAAATGGTTGGCAGGGGCAGGGAAGGCACAATAATCCCGGATTTTTCAGTCGTACAATCAACATTAGAACTGGCAAAACCAACTTTTACTTTGTAGGAGCCAGCCGATAACCCACTAAAAGTGTGCATCAGGGTGCTGCCCATTGCAGGCGTGGCGTTCGCTACAACAACATTGCTGCTGTTTAGTAAAGTCAGACTGTATTGACTGGCGCTATTGGCATTGTTTACCGTAACTTGTATGGATCCGTTGCTGTTGCCCGAACAGGCGCCAACGGGTGTGGTGACGATGTCGGTCAGGGCGGGGGGGGCCGGCGCTACATTGATGGCCACGCCGGAATTGTCTATCCAGCCGTCGTTGGTTCCAGTGCCTAAGGCGAAAAAGCAAAAAATACTACAATTCCTTGCCACCCGTACCCTGACCTGTGGCATCGTTGTGCTGGCCGGGAATTCCAAATAATTGGAAGTTGAAAACTGGGAGGGTGTTGCTGATACCCAGTTCCCGTTTACCAATTTTTGCCATTCAAAATAGCCACCATTGTAGCCTGAGTGGCGGTCGGCGTACATCCTTACCGTTGAGCCTCCGCAGAAACTGGATTGGGTATTTCCGGCAGTATTGGCATAGCGAAGTTTGGATCCGTTAATGGCGTCAATATTGTGAACGGTAAGGCGGTAATCTACTTCGAAGTTGTTGGAAACGGCGAGCGTGAAGTCGTAGGTATACGGAAATGTTGCTCCTGTAGGAACTCTGAAGTAGAAGGAGGTACTTGCGGTACCATAAGCATCGTCGCCGCCGCCATGGTGGCATTCAGCAGATGGCCCGTCTTCTTCCCAGGCCTCCAGGTTAACCGTTACCAAAAAACCATCGGCAAGGCTGAAATTGGTGGGATTGCTGTTAAAGTTAACAAAAACATCGTTGTAGGTTTGTTGGTTTGGGCAGGTAAAAGGAGGGAATACATTGGGATTAAAATAACAATAATTATCCAAATACCTGCATATTTCTCCAGCCGCCACAATACTACCCGAAAAAGTAGCCTGGGTTTTCCATACCGGGTCGGTTGGTGCGCTGCCGCCATCGCCCATGCTGCCGCGAATATAGCCGCGGGTCATTCTTAAATCAACGTGGGTGTTCTGCGCCGTTAAGTTCAGGCCGCTTATGAAGAAAAGGGCCGTCCAAACGATTATGTTCAAATATCTCATGGCGAGATTCATTTTTCTGATTTTCAAAAGAGATTGTTTACCTCAAAAAAGCCTCAATAATTGACTTTCACCGGCTCACTCAAGGGCGAAAGGCCGCCGTCGTGGTAAATGGCCCGCACGCTGTACGTGTAATTGGTATTCATGCGCAGATCTTTGTCCTGTGCCCGGTAGGCGAAGCCTTTGCGGACTTTTTTGCCTGTATTTTTGGCGTCTGCCTGGTGCAGTTCTGTTGGTGTAAATGCCCGGTATCTTTTTAATTTTTCGTCGCCGGTGGCGCGGTAAATCTCAAAAAGGCGAACCTTTTCCATTTCGGCGTATTGCCAGCTCAATTCCACAGTTTTGTTGCGGCGGTCGGGCGTTGCTTCCACGTCGGTCACCTGCGAGCGTATGAAATTGTCTAAAACCCGCGCTTCCACCGTTTGCGACAAGCCCCGCAGGTCGGAATTATCAACTGCCACGATCTGATAGAGGTAGTCGCGCCCTGTCACGCCCGTGCTGTCGGTGTATCGGGTTGTTTTTTCTGTGGTCTGCTGCATCGTAAATTCGGCGATTTTTTCCCAGGTCTGTTCTTCTTTTGGACGGCGCATCAGTTCGTGGCGCAGCACGTCCTTACTTTGGCTGTTTGCCCAGGTCAGGTTGACGCCTTTTTCATCGGCAATCAGGTCTTTGAAAGCGGGCGGCGCTGGCGCGATGGTGTCGGGTCGCAGTACGGTAGCCATTTTGGAGAAGGAAGAGGCATTCTGGCGGTAGTCAAAAGCCATGACCTGCACGTAGACCTCCCGGCTCAGGGTTTTCAGGCTGACTGTGTCAATGAAGTGGTTGGTGGGTACCGTTCGGCGGGTAATTTGGGTAAATTCATCGTTCGGGTGGTTGGCGATATACACGCGGTAACCCTGCATATCGGGCTCTTTGTTGGCATCCCAGGTGATGACCATCGAGCCGTCTTTGAGCACTGCACCGCGCACATTGACCGGCGCTGCAGGGGGCGTTTCGTCGTCCAATTGCGCCATCGCAGAAAAAGAAGGCATTTCCCGGTTATACTGGTCGTAGGCAATGATTTTATAATAATTTACAGGCAATGGGGCGTCGTCAGTAAACGATCGGGCAGCCGGCGAAAGCAGTACGGCTCCGCTGATGGGCACGTAAGCCCCGCGGTCGCTTCGGGCGCGCCGCACCCTGAACCCGGCAATTTTGCTTTCTTCCGCCACATTAAAATCCCATCCGATCAGGAAACGACCCTGTTCGTTTTCCATTACGGAAACGATGTACGGAAAATATTCCGGCAGGGGGTCAATGCCCATGCCCTGAACCGGGTCGGAAGGTGGGCCGTTGTCGTCAAATACTGTGCGGCCGGAAACCCGGTAGAAATAAGGCCGGTTGTTCATTGGCAGGCTGTCTACAAGGAACATAAAATCTGAAGGCGCGCCGGGGCGATCCAGGCTCACAAAAGGCAAATCGCGCAACGGTTGCCAGCTCAGGCCATCATCCGAGCGTTCCACCTGGTAGCTGACGTAGAATTGCTGGAACAGGGTCTTGTTCCAACTGATCGTCGCCACCCGGTTGCCAAAATCGGCTTTCACTTCCAATGTTTTCGGCAGGGCAAATTTGTCTTTTGGGCTGATGGAAAAAAAGCCGGTATCAATGCTGGTGCGTAAATCCATCGGGATTTTTTGCCCGCCTTCCATCACCAGGGTATCCAATGGCGCCGTGACTTGTTTGGCCGGATAGACGCGGTAGAGGTAAGTCTCATTGACTTTTACGTTTTTATCTTCCAGCGCCAGCCCCATAGCCGTTGCCGCCTCGTAGGAATGGTCGGCGGCAAAAAGCCCGAACGTGAAGCGGTTGCTTTCTTCGGTGGCCTGGTTGACCAATGCGCCGGAAGCTTCGCCGGCTTCCAATTCAAACGATTCACCCAGAAGCGCCTGCGCGCCAATGGCTGCGTACTGGTTGCGCTCCATCAAGGGTTTCCACTGGGCTTCTGTTTTCCATGGAAGGACGGGCGTCGGCGTCACGGGCACGGCAATCGAACGCTCTTCCCAGGGCAGCATTTGATTGTTGCGCATCAGGGTGTGGCGCACCACCACGTACCCGGATTCATTGCAGCGCCGCCAGGCCAGGGGCGAAGTTGGCGCCCAGCGCAGTTTAATGCTGGCGCCGGTGGAGCGCCCCGTAATCATCAGGGCGTGTTGTTCCTCCGACGCAGGCGTGAGTCCGTTTTGCTGTGCTTGCACGGTCAGCACGCTGAGCGTGAACAAGGCACAAATAGGCAGATATTTTCGAATCATGGTCATGGCTTAATTGCTTACTCCGTAAAAAATGGTGACCGGTATTTGAGAATTAGGCGTCGGGTTGCCCGGCAAATGGTACTTCATCTGCACCCGGTAGTTTCCGAAAGGCGCATACTGGAAGGTACCCTGCATGAAATTCACCCAGGCCTGCGGCAGGTTGGGATGCAAC
>JBJXFD010000605.1:0-6144 GCA_046153985.1 Saprospiraceae bacterium | reverse complement strand
CAAGCCAGGCTTTGCTGCGCGCCGGAAAGCTTGCCTTGTCCGCTTCGTATTTCGCTACGGCAGCTAAGTAGGCAGGATATTGTTTTTCCTCATAGTGTTTCATGTGCTTTTCATGCGCGGCCACTTGCTTCTGGTACATTTCTTCTTCTTTTTGGCGCACTTTTTCTTTACCCATGACTACGCGATCCATGAATCCGGGTTTGTAAATGACCGATTCCCGCTTTGGCGCAACGGGTTTGTAAGGCGCCCGCGGCATTTCCGGCTGCCGGGGTTGTGTGGAATAGTCGGGGACAAAAACCGGCAAACGATGCTTTTTTGGTGTGGGCATCCGCGGCATCGGCGACAAATTCAGGGTGGCGTCTAAACTGGTCTGAAACCCCTGTCCCGTAGCCTGCCAGTTGGTCAGCTTGCCTTCGGCGTTTTGTTCGCCCAAAAACAATTGCATGCCTTCGCGGAGCGATTCAGCGGGCATGGACACCACGATTTGAGCGTCAGATTTGAGTTGGAGGGATTTCCCGTTGCTGGTGGCGTCTACGAAGATCATGCCGGCTGTTTCCAGCAGTTTGTCGCCGCAGGTCGTGGTCAGATCAGCAAGTAACATGTCGGCCATGGTATAGGTTTCCCGCAGGGCGATTTCGACCGAAGCATTCGGGGCGCCGCTGCCATCGGTAAACTCAAAAGATCCCGCTTCGATCCAAAGGTTGGTGCCCTGTTTGCCGGTCAATTGCACGGATTTTTCAGGACTGATTGTAAAATACTGCATGCGGTTGTCGCTGAGGCGATCCGTCAGTTCGCTGAGGGATTGCAGGGTGGCAATGTTCACCACCAAATCTACGCGGCGGTTGCGCTGGCGGCCCGATTCGTCGTCGTTGGCGTAGGCAGGATCGCTTTCTCCCAGACTCGCCGTGCTCGTTTTTTCGGTTTTTAAACCCCGGGCAGCCAGGTATTCATTGACCGATTTTGAACGCCTTTCGGCCAATTTGAGGTTGTAGTCATCCGAACCGCGGCTGTCCGTGTGCGCGAAGATGTCTACCGAATAATCTTCAGGGTATTGCAATTCCTTCAATACCTGATCGAGCGTTTGCCGGGCTTCTTCGCCCAATTCATGGCGGCCGGTTTCAAAATAAACAGCGTAACGGGTACTTTGCTGCGCAGAGAGGGTGGCGCCCCACATCAGTAGTGAGACAAACAGGAATAGGATTCGTTTCATAATTATTGGGTTTTTGAGGATAATGCAGAAACATCGAAAAGTGACAAAAATTAACGGTAGACGGTGGATGGTGGACGGTAGACGGGCCCGTCCACCGTCTACCGTCAATCGTCTACCGTCAAAAAATATACCGCAAACCAACCTGCAACTGCCAGCGTGACAAGAGGCTAAAATCGTCCGTGAAGGTCGTTTTCAGGTCGGTGTCAAAACTGTAAGTTGGCACGCTGTTGGCGACAGAAACGCCCACCGGCTGGGTATTGGTTGGGAACTGGCGCACGCCCCATTTGTTGCTGATGAGGTTGCCGATGTTCAGCACATCAATGCTGAATTGGATGGTATTGTTCCCTAATTTGTAATCCTGCAGGATGCGGACATCCCAATTGGAATACCACGGGCTGAGGATGGCGTATTTTTCAGCGTATTGCCCGCGGCGACCGCTCAGGTATTCGTCCTGCTGGATAAATGCATCGAACGCATTGCGTTGAGCGGTTTGCTCTTCAGCAGTTCCTGCAAACTGCATCTGCCCCAGTTCTGAAGTAGTGGGTATGTAAATCAGGTCGTTCAGAAAAGAACCATCGCCATTCAGGTCGCCGGAATAGGTGTAGGTGAAACGTCCGCCCTGTGCATACTGCATAAACAAAGAAAACGTGGTTGCCCAAACACCGCCGTATTCAAACTTTTTGTGCGCAGCGCCTACAATGCGATGGCGGTTGCCGTACAGCGAAGGCGTTAAAATCGCTTCGTTCACATGGCCCAAAGCCGGGTTGCGATCGAATGCGTCGCTGGAAATTTCCGCTTCGATCGAGCTGGCGTCTTTCGCGTCGAGGAAGTTGTAAGACAGGGTAGTATACAAGCCGTTTTTCCAGTATCGCTGCAATTGCAACGTTGCATTGAAGGTTTCACCCAAATCTGTATTCGTAAACACGTAAGCATTGTTGGCAAACGGAACAGTCCGGTCAGAAGCCTGGTAAATTGCGCGGCCGTCTGGACCAACCAATTTGCCGGAAGGCGGTTTGATGCCGTAGTTGCGCACCATCATCGCATTGATGTCTTTGGTATAAATCAAATCTGCCGACAACACCCAGTCGCCGCCAAACTTGCGGTCAAAACCTAAGTTCGTCCGCCACACCTGCGGGTATTTGAAGTCAGGGCGCGTCACATTGTAGAAAAAGAAATTTGGGTTAGCCACCTGGTTGCCAATCCAGACAAAAGGAAAACGACCGGTGAACAAGCCCGATCCACCGCGCAGTTGCATGGTAGAATTGCCCAAAATGTCCCAATTGAATCCAACACGTGGCGAAAAGAGCGGCGTTTGATCCGGCAACTGGGTATGGTCAAACACAATTGGATTGCCGTCTTCGTCGAAATACGTGAGATCCGGAACGAAGCAGCAGTTGCGGTCAATGACTTCCTGAATTTTGTCCGGCGTATCAAAATAAAGCGGCATGTCCATGCGCAACCCGTAAGTCAGCGTAAAGTCGCGGCCAATGTTCCATTCATCCTGTGCATAAAACGCCAACTGGCCGAGGTTGGTTTCAGCCAGCGCCCAGTCCGATTCGCCAATAGGCCTTCTGGCGAAAGCTACATCGTCATCAAAAGAACCGGTTTGCACACTGTCTAAGAACGCAGCAACGCTCTCGAATCCGGGGCTAAAGGTTCCGCCGTAGGCGTCGAGGTTGAAAGAGTTGTTAAACTCAAACCGCTCGAAGCTGCCCCCAATGGTAATGGTATGGTCGCCGGCATAAATGTTGAAGTTGTCGGTTGCGTGGAAAACGTCCTGATCCAGGATGTTGTTAATGGAAAACGGCTCGTGGCCGGCTACGATGTAGCGAATCCCGTCTTTGTTGATGTTGATGACCGGGAAAGGCGAAGAAAACGGATCGCGCGAATCGCGGAAAGAAGTATACCCGACTTTCAGTTTATTGGCTGCTTTATTGCCAAAAATGGACTTCAATTCCACGATTCCGGACTGAATTTTGTTGTTGATGCGGTAGCCGGAATTTTCAAACTGGAGGGTAAAAAAATCCGGGCCGCGCCGGCCAATTGCAGAAGGGTGCGCCGGCTTATCCTTGAATGCATTCAGGAAATTGTAGGTCGCAGTCAGCGTATTGCTTCTGTTGATGTTCCAATCCAATTTCAAAATCGCCTTTTCGTTACTGGTCTGGTGTTCGTAGTTTTCGTAAGCGCCCGTTTCGTAGCTAAAGCGCTGACGGAGCGCATTCGACACAGCTTCCAAATCCTGCACTTCCACGCGGGCCACATTTTCGCCCGAGCGGTTGGCGCCCGCTGCGATAAAGTTGGAGCCAAGGTCATCCCGGCGTTCCAATTCTGCATTCACAAAAAAGAAGAGTTTGTTTTTGATAATGGGCCCGCCAAGACTGAAACCGGTTTGCAACTGGGTCAGCGAAGGCACAAAAATGCTTTTGCCGTTCACCCTGGAGCCGGTCATGTCCTGGTTCCGGTAAAATCCGAATACCGTGCCATGTATCGCATTCGTGCCACTTTTGGTCACCGCGTCAACAGAAGCGCCGGTGAAGCCGGATTGCGTCACATCGTAGGGCGCGAGCGAGATTTGAATTTGCTCGATGGCGTCTAAGGAAATGGGTTGCGCATCCGTTTGTCCGCCGGGCGTTGCCGCATCAAGACCGAAGGGGTTGTTGAAAATGGAGCCGTCGAGGGAAAAGTTGTTGTACTGGTCGTTACGCCCGCCAAAAGAATTCCCGTCGGAGGCCGGAGTCAGTCGGTAATAATCCGCCGCGGAACGCGAAATGGTCGGCAGGCGTTGCAGCAAATCCGAGTTGATGCTTGTAGCCGCGCCGGTGCGTTCGTTGTTGAGCACCAGGTCCGACTGACCGGTGACCACAACTTCGGACAGATCCTGCGATTGTGACTCCAGGACAAAATTCAGCGTCAATTTTTGCGACAGCACCAGCGAAACGTCTGTGTACGCTTCGGATTTGTAGCCGACATAAGAAGCTTCTACTTTGTAAGGGCCCCCAACGCGCATGTTGGGAATGGTGTAGCGACCATCTTCGCGGGTAGTCACACCGTACAAAGTTCCGCTGGGTTCGTGCGTCGCCACAACCGTGGCAGCGATCAGTGGTTCCCCTTTTTCATCGGTGACGATGCCATTCAGGGTGGAGGTAGTTGCCTGGGCGTGCAGTTGGTTTACACCCATCAGGACAACAAAGGTTGTCAAAATTAGTAAATATCCAAGTCGCATAAATAGTGAGTGGTTAGTGACGAATCTATGTAGAGCGCCTGCTACAGGGAATTGGGGTTGTGTAAAGAGGCAAAAGGCAAGGAGCAAGGAGCAATTTTGCCCTTTGCCTTTTGCCAACTTGCCCTTTATCTTCAGCCTTAACTGTTCATGGAATGGAATTGCTGTCTTGGAGCAAAAGTAGGAAATGGTTATTTAATCCAATGTTAACTTTTTTGATTGTATAAAAACTACATCTTGACTACCCAATACCCTCCGTTGCGATCGGCCATGTCCAACCGGAGCCAGTAACTACCGGCAGGAAGGGCGCTCAGGTCGAAATCAAAGGTCAGATTGGGCGCTGTTTTGTCCATTCGGCGTTGCAGCAACACCCTGCCAAAGGCATCATAAAGTCGGACATCGAGCGCTCCGGTTAGTTCATTTTGCAAAGCAATTTCCAAGCGGTCTGACGTTGGATTTGGCGAAAGCCGAACTTTGTCTGCCGTCAATTGCTCGTCGTTGGCGGTTGCTTCGCACCCCGTATTGATGTGATCGGCCACGCCCTGGCGCACCGCAGGCAGCAAGGGGTAGAACGCATCGCCCGGACAAGCCGTATTGCACCCGTCGCGGTGGCCGGAAATGTGTTGGAGGTTCAGGCCCGAAGGTGGGTGAAAGCTGGCGCCCAGCGGGTCAGCGCCCACATCGCAGGCTTTCCAGGCCAGCAGAGATTGCAAGCTTGATATGGCAGCGGCGGTTGGCGTAATGGCCGTAAAATCGCCCAACATACAAACGCCCGTTGTCGCCGTGTTCTGCGCACAGAAATGCGCGCCGAGTATGCCATCTCCGCGACCTATGTAAATGACGCCATTGGGGTCTATCAGCCAGTTGTATCCGATGTCGGCCCAACCGTTGCCATTCACATGAAAATTCCAGATGGCGCGCACAACGGCAGCCCAGTCATTGGAGCTGTTCGTGCCTGCCGAATGGTGGACGATGAGGTGGGTGGTCGTGGTCAGGGTTGGATCGGGGTTTGGCGGGCAATTGCCGGCTGGACACCACTGCGCGCGCGTCAGGTTGGCGGGCAGCGGACAAGGGCAGGAGCGGCTTTCCAGTTCATCGGTTTGTGGCGCTGGCTCTACCTCCTGCGAATCGCCGGGGTTATAAAAATGGAATTCCACCTGTCCGGGCGATGCGGTTGCAGTAACCTGAAAAAAGCGGTGCGCCTTGTCGGTCATGCCCAATTGGCTGATGGTTCTGCCCGGGCGTTGTTCCGCGTGGTCGTCGGGGGCTACCATTTGCCAGTCGTCCCAGTTGCGGCCATCCTTCGAAAATCGAATTTGAAATGTCCCTGCGTCGCCCGACCAGATCAGGAAATAAGACAGGAAAGGCGTGGCATCAAGGGGAATGGCGATGACTTCCGATTGCCAGTCGCGGCCAGTTTTTTCCTCTGGAACAAAGCCGACCATGGCGCGTTGGGATTGGGCTGATAACAGCACCGAAACAAACAGAAAAATACAACAGAACAAAACTCTCATAAGGCGATCTTTTAGCTCAAGGTACAACAAAGATAAGCTATAGAAAGATTTTATGAAGGTACCCGTATTACCATATCGTCTATACTGGCACATTTGGCAGGCGGTATGACGCTGGAAACAATGCTGAACGAATTTCCGCGTCTTAGCAAAGAAGATGTTTATGAGGCGCTTGCCTTTGCTGCCGGAAATGCTCAGGAGAC
>JBJXFD010000581.1:0-2548 GCA_046153985.1 Saprospiraceae bacterium | reverse complement strand
CACCTTTCTAAAAAGGTGTTACCTCTAATGTCCTTCGCTGGCACGATGCCTCCGCTTCGGGTTGTCTTCCCCCGACTATTCTAAATGTATCCGTATAGGAAAGGTAAAAGTGGTACTGACCGGCTTTCCATTCTTTTTGCCGGGAATCCAACAGGGCATGTCGGCCCACACTTCATCAATGGTGGGTTGGAAGCAAGGGTGCATCAAACGTTTTATTTTTAAATCCATTGGATAGCCTGTAGCGTCTATGGTGAATTGCAAAATGGAGACCGTCCCGTACATTTCATCGCAAATGGCAAGAATCCGAATCTTTGAATTGATAAATTTGAGTAATTCTAGCCCGCCTCCGGGAAATTGTGGCTGTTCATCCAGCAGCGCAGGATGTACAATTTCACCAACAGGCAAAGTGTCTTTTTGTGCAGCAAGGATGGCTGAAAGGAATAGCAAAATAACAGCAAGTAATAAGGTTCGCATAGCAGCCTATTTTATTTAAAAGATGCAGAATCTCAAGGTTTTGGCGTTTTTTTTTATTTTTGCAACCATCATAACATCATCAGATGAAAACTTACCTCTACACCTTGCTTTTTTTCCTATCGGCGATGAGCCTCGCTTTTTCAATTGCCGTACCCCGCGCGGAAGAAAATTCGCCGTCGCGCCAAGGCAAAGACTACGCCCTGTTTTTCTACGTCACCAAATTCCAGCCCGGCTGGCAGGGACTGCCCGACACCAAAACGGAGGCGGAAGCGCTTGCTGCGGAACTCGAAACGAGCTATGGTTTCGTTAAGCCAAAATTAGTGCCCAACCCAACCAAGCAGCAGATTTACGACGAAATCGCCGCCCTGAACGAGCGCCTCGGCCCGGACGATCAGGTGCTGTTTTTCTTTTCCATGCACGGCTACTACGACCCTGCCAGTGAATTGGGGTACCTCATTGCCGCCGACGGCCTTTCTAAAGATAGATACTACACAACCTGGCTCGACTATAACAGCCTGCGCCCTTACTTTGCCCAATGTAAAGCCAAGCACGTACTGGTTGCCCTTGATGCTTGCTACTCTGGTTCTTTTGGCAACATCGAAAAATCGCCCGACCGCCCAGCTTATGAAGAAGGCTTAGACTGTGAATCGCAAGTAGCTGCAACTTTCAATTACCGGGTGAGGCAGTACGTTTGCGCCGGTAGCCGGGATGCAAAAACGCCCGGGAAATCCCTGTTTGCCGCCAAAATGCTCGAAACCCTGCGCAAAGGCGCCACCGACGCGGATGGCATCCTTCTCTTCGCCGATCTTACCTATGCCCTTGGAAAAGTGCGCACCCCGGAACCTGTACATGGCGCCTTCAGCGGCCATGTGCCGGGTGGCGAGTTTGTTTTTATCCATAAAAATGCCTGCGCTCCAAAACCCGACCGCGACGGCGACGACGTGCCCGATGCGATGGACAAATGCCCCGACACCTGGGGCAGCCGGGCCGATGGATGCCCGCAGGAGGTGCAGTCCGACAACACCGCCCTTGACCTGCAGGCCTGGAGAAGCGCCAAACAGCAAAACACTGAAGTTGCCTACCGCGACTACCTGCGCCGGTTCCCCAATGGCGAATTTAAAGACGCCGCCAACGCAGCGATGCGCAGCATTGAAGCCGCCGCTGCCCGCCGCCGCGACGATACCGCCTGGGAAGTGGTTCTTGAAAAAAACACGCTTGAAGGCTACAAAAAATACGTTGTCGACTACCCATCCGGCCTACACCGCAGCGAAGCAGGCGCCAAAATAAAAGCACTGGAACTGCCTGACAACAGGGAAGTGGTGCGCGACAGGCCCACCCAACCGGGCAGCGCCGAAAACAGTGGTGAAAAACCCGTTCCCAGCTTCACCGCCCAAACGGTTATTGACAATTACCTGAAAGCCATTGGGGGTAAAGAAGCCTTGAAAAGAGTGAAGGATATGAAGATGAGTATGACAACTTCGGCAGAAGGTCAAACGATTGTTTTGGTCATTCAGCGTAAAATGCCGAATAAATTGGTCATGACAATGCTTATGAGCGGCGTTGTGTTAAGCGAGACCAAATTTGACGGTGAAATAGGCGTCGTTATGGACATGAGCGGCGATGTACAACCGATGGATGAAGCGGGCCTGAAAATGTTTAAAGACCAGTCAGGCATCTTCGAAGAAATTGAATATGCAACAAATGGCACTAAACTGCAACTCAAAGGGGTGGAAAAAGTAAATGGAAAAGACGCATACAAGTTAGATATTACAGCGCCTTCCGGGATAAAGGTAACGGAGTTTTTTGACAAAGCAACCTGGTTAAAAGTAAGAACCGTTCAGATAGAGCAAGGTTCAGAAGGCCCTGTTACTTCAACGAGCGACTACGAAGATTACCGGAACGTGAATGGCATAAAAGTGCCGTATCGCCTGACAACCAGTGGGTCAACAGCCGCTCCCATGGTTTTAGAAGGGCAATCAGTTGAAATTAACAAAGGCATTGCCGATAGTGAGTTTTATATTGATTGAGGTGGGGTGTGTGTTGGTTGTCTGAACCAGAATTTTCAGAATTTGAG
>JBJXFD010000579.1:0-8105 GCA_046153985.1 Saprospiraceae bacterium | reverse complement strand
CGTGAAGAATATTGCCATTTTTGCTTCCGGAACAGGCAGCAATGCGCGTAAAATCGTGGAGCATTTCAAAGAAAACCCGGATTTTAGCGTTAAATTGCTTGTTTCAAACCGCGCCGATGCGCCGGTGTTCGATATGGCCGCCGAAAATGGCATCGCGACGCTGATTTTGAACAGGAAATTGTTTTACGAATCGGAAGAAATTTTGACTGTACTTCAACAACACGACATTGATCTCATTGCCTTAGCCGGGTTCCTGTGGCTGGCCCCTTCCTATTTGGTGAAAGCTTATGAAGGAAGGATGGTCAACATCCACCCGGCGCTGCTCCCGGCTTTTGGCGGCAAAGGTATGCATGGCATCCATGTACACGAAGCTGTGAAACAGGCTGGCGTTGCGCAAAGCGGCATCACCATTCATTTTGTAAACGAAGAATACGACAGCGGCAGCATTCTGTTTCAGGCTACCTGCCCTGTTGCACACGAAGATACACCAGCGGATATTGCCCAGAAAGTGCTCCAATTGGAACACCAGCACTATGCGCCCGTTTTACAAGAATTACTCACCAACATTCCTAAACTACATTCATAAATCAAATGGCATGATGAACAGAAACATTTTGCTGCTATTGGCGATCTGCACGCTTTCAACGGGATTGAATGCCCAAAGCGCGAAGAAGCTGGAAAAAACGGCGGACGCGTTGTACGAGCAGGGCAAATTTGCGGAAGCTGCTCAAGCTTACGAAGCCGCCTGGCAAAAAAAGAAGAAAAACACGGAACTGATCTTTAAGGCCGGAGAGGCTTACTACTCGATCAAGGACTACCGAAAAGCCGCCGAAAGCTACCAGCACGTGCGCGGGAAAAACGACGAATTCCCGCTCGTGGGGCTAAAATACGCACGCAGCCTGAAGCAGGACGGCCAATACGACAAAGCCAAAGATGAGTTTAAAAAATTCATGGACGGCTATACCGGTGAAAACAAGGCCATCCTCGAAGACATTATCCAAACGGAAATCCGGGGATGCGACCTCGGCACCCGCTTGCCAGTGCTGGCCGACCGTACCGTTGAAGTCCAGTATCCGGGCACGGGCATCAATTCCGACAATGCAGAATTTGCGCCCAATCCGGTTTCCGACGATGAATTGTATTTCTCCTCGGCCATTGGCGGCAAAGCCCGCATTTATGTATCCACACGCCAGGCCAACCGCTGGTCGAAGGCTTCCATCCCGGCTAATTTTCCGGTGGTTTCCAATAGCCATTTTTGCAATGGCAGCATGACGCCCGACGGCGAGCGCATCTATTTCACGGTGTGTAATGCTGAAAAAGAATGGAACGACCTCAGCACCCGCTGCGAAATCTTCGTAACGAAAAAAAGCGGCACCGGCTGGTCGCAACCGGAACGCCTGCCGGATTACGTGAACCTGAAAGGCATGACGGCTACACACCCGTCCGCCGCGCACGTAAACGGCCAGGAACTGCTCTATTTCGCTTCCAACCGCGAAGGCGGGCGTGGCGGCATGGACATCTGGTACGTGGTGCGCGACCTGGGTTTGGAAGGCAATGATTTCACCTTTCCGGTGAATGCAGGCCCGGTCGTGAACACCCTTGGCGATGAAATTACGCCCTGGTTTGATGGCGAAAGTGGCAACCTGTATTTTGCTTCCAACGGGCATGCCTCTATAGGTGGGTTTGATATTTTCCGCTCACAAGGTTCCGAAGTGAACTGGAGCGTTCCCGAAAATGCCGGTTTGCCCATCAATTCAAGCGCGGATGACTATTTTTATGTGAAGTCGCCGTCGCAGAATACCGCCTTCGTGGTGTCGAACCGCATTTTTGGCGGCGAAAAAACAACGACCCGCAACGCCGATATTTTTGAGCTTTCCAGCGGCAGTAAACGCTTAGCGCTCAAAGGTAATGTCTACGATAAAGCTTCGGGCGACCAATTAGCCAACATCACCGTGATGCTCTACCAGGTTTTTGACGACGGCACGGATAACCTTCTGGTGAACAAAAATTTCACCACCGGAAACTATACGTTTGAACTATTGGCCAACCGACGTTTCCGGGTGGAAGTACAGAGTGAAGGCTACGAATCTGCTACCTACGAATTTGCGACCGATGACCCGAATAACTTCACATACGGTCAGCCCGTCTTTTTGAACAGCGGTGCGCCGCCACCGGATGATCCGATCATTCAGGACGATCCCATCGTGATGCCCAACGACGACCCAAAAGGTCAGCAAGGTGCTACCACTTATACCGCTCGCGGCACTTCGCCCGACGACAACCTGGAATACGCCAGTACAGCACCGCGCCACAAAGGACTTTACTATAAAGTCCAGGCAGGCGCCTTAAAGCAATACAGCGCTAATCGCAAGGACTTGAAAAAGCTGGAAGACCTGGGCCGCGTGGATACAGAAAAAATCGTTTCCAACAAATTGACCCGTGTCATGGTCGGCGACTTTTTTACCAAAGAAGAAGCCTTGCGCGCTGTGCAATCCATGCGGGATCGCGGCTTCCCGGAAGCTTTTGTGGTGCAGTATGAAAACGGGGTGCGCTACGGGAAGGTGACACTTGAGTAGCTTGAATGTTCTTTACCACATAGTTCACATGGGAACGGTCACATAGTACACATAGAACTTGGCATTCTCTGAAAAGAGTAGAACGGCTATGTGCCCTATGTGAAAACCCCTATGTGAACTATGTGGTGAAAAAATAGCATCTTCCAATATGAAAATTGCCTCAGCATGGTTTTTGCTTATCCTGTCGATATCCCAGTGGATAGGAGGGCACGTATGCCTTGAGGTAAACCATTGGATTGAAATTCAACGGCAAATGAGCGCACAGGAGCAAGTACTTGCCGAAATCGTACAGCAAAAAACAGGTATATCAAGCGCTGTCCGCGTTTTGTCAGAAGACGAATTGATGCCACGTGGCAATTTTTATGGCGATTTTGTTTTTTCTAAAAAAACCGGAATAAAAACGATTTACTACACCGTTGAGCATCAACCAGATTCAACCGTGTATAATGCCCCATCCCAAGCGCCCGATCAAAAAAATCCATTCTCCAATGCCCCTTCAGAAAAACTGCTTAAAGGGTTATTCAAAGTATTTGAGATACCGGAGACTCAATGGCCTGCTCTTTTTTTTCAAAAGCGGCCAGCATCGCCCTTTCCATTTTCCACGCCTTTCAGTTTTTTATTCAAACCCCTAATCTTGCATCCCCCTGCGCAAGCCTGAAGATTTAGGTATTTTTCAGGTATTTCCGGGCAACTTTACTGCATCAGTTCCGTAAGGTAAAAGATTTGCCGGATTTTGCCTGTCATTTCATTCAATTAAAACTGCGATAAACGCCCGTTTTGACTATAAAATATGTTTTTATGAAAAAAGTAATTACCGCATTTTTGTTATTGCTCCCTGGTCTGTTTTTTGCGCAAAGCAACAACATAGGGGCCTTTAGCGGCATCGTTTATGACACTGACCGGCTGGTTTTGTCCAATGCAACGGTGCAGTTGCAGCCTGGTGGAATTATCCGTTCTACTTCTGATCAGGGTGTTTTTAGTTTTGAAAACCTAGCTCCTGGCAGTTATACGGCAATTTTTTCTTTCGTAGGATTTGCATCCCAGGAAAAAGCTATTCGCATTCGGGCAGGAGAAACAACCAGATTGAATATCACCCTCGAATTGGAATCAAAGACCTTGCAAACCGTGACTGTACAGAGCTATGCCCAACGCATTCCTGAACTGAGCCGGTTGGAAAATGTCCACAGCAGCTACATCATAGCGGGTAAAAAGAACGAAGTGGTAGATGTGGCGATGCTCAACGCCAACCTGGCGGAAAAAAACGGGCGGCAGATTTTTGGTAAAATTCCCGGCGCATTCGTGTACGACATGGATGGCTCCGGCAACCAGGTCAACGTGTCTACCCGCGGACTTGATCCGCACCGCTCCTGGGAATTCAACGTGCGGCAGAACGGCATCATGACCAATTCCGACATTTATGGCTACCCGGCCAGCCATTACAGCCCGCCTATGGAAGCCATCCGCCGCATTGAATTGGTGCGTGGAACCGGTTCTTTGCAATACGGCGCCGCTTTTGGCGGAATGATCAATTATGTGACCAAAATGGCGGACACAACCCGCGAACTTTCCGGCGAATTGCTGACTTCAGTTGGTTCTTTCGGCCTGTTCAGCAGCTATGTTTCGGCAGGGGGCGCAAGTGGTAAATGGCGCTATTTTGGCTATTATCAGAAGCGCGTGTCCGATGGCTACCGCGACGGCGCACGCAGTGATTCCGACGCGCAGTTTTTGGCGGTGGAATATCAGGCTTCTTCACAGTTCAATGTTCGTGCTGAAATTGGGCGCAGCACTTATTTGTTCCGCGTACCCGGGCCGCTAACCGATAGTATGTTTTATGAAAACCCACGTCAGGCAACCCGAACGCGAAACTACTTCAACCCGGATATTGTCGTTCCGGCATTGACCCTGAACTGGCAAATTGCACCAAAAACGAAACTCATATCCGTTACTTCAGCGGTGCTGGGCGACCGCAACAGCTTGCAATTTATTGGTTTCGCGAACGTGGCCGATGTGATCGCCCCGGCCACCGGGGCTTATAAAAATCGCCAGGTGGACATTGACAATTTCCACAGCTTCAGTACAGAACTAAAGATTTTACAAAACTGGTCGCTGGGCCGGGCGCAAAATACCCTCTCCGGAGGCATTCGCTACATCAACAACAATTTGCACCGCCGTCAGCTTGGAAAAGGTACAACTGACAGCGATCCGGATTTTTCTTTGGTAGAAGGCGCTGTTTTTGGACGTGATTTGCACTTCAAAACCAGCAATATTGCGGTGTTTGCAGAAAACCTGTTTCAAATTAGCCAACGGCTTTCCCTGACCGCCGGCTTCCGGATTGAAAACGGCATTACGAAAATGGAAGGCGACATTTCCTACCTGCCTGACAACGAGGTTCCACTCGAAATCGAGCACCGTTTCCCTTTATTCGGCGGCACGGTTCAATATAAAATCAACAAGGATATCCGATTGTATGGCGGGGCATCACAAGCCTATCGCCCAGTGATTTTTGCGGACGTCATTCCCCCCGACGCCCTTAACCGAACCGACGACAACCTGCTCGACGCTACCGGCTGGAATCTGGAAGGGGGCCTGAGTGGAAAATTAGGCGGCAGGCTCAATTTTGACCTCAGTTATTTTCGGATATTGTACAACGACCGCATTGGTACCCAGGCGATGGAAGACCCGGATGGAACGGCTTTTTTCCTCAAAACGAATGTGGGAAACACCATCACAGACGGGGTTGAATTGTACGTAGAAGGTAAGTTGTTTTCAGAAAATGCTGCGGCGAACGTGAGTTTGTTTACCGCTTCTTCGTGGATGGATGGCCGTTACGTGAAAGGCTCGGTGGTCGTGAGTGGTGAAAACACTGACCTTACGGGGAACGACCTTGAGAGTGTACCCACCTGGATCAGCCGCAATGGCCTGAACTTTTCCTGGAAGGGCCTTTTGGCAACCGTGCAATACAGCTACGTCAGTGAAAGTTTCGCAGATGCGCTGAATACTGTGGCGCCGACGGCCAACGGCGCAAGAGGGCTTGTTCCTGAATACGGCCTTTGGGATGCCTATGTTTCCTGGCGTTCGGGCAGATACTTAGTGCGTTTTGGCGTGAACAACATCAGCGATGAGCAATATTTCACCAAGCGCCCAACAGGCTACCCCGGCGGCGGCGTTTGGTCCAGCGATGGCCGTTCGGTGACGGCTACGGTGGGGATTGGGTTTTAATTAAAAAGAGGCAAAAGGCAAGGGGCAAATTGGCAAGGAGCAAACTTGCTAATTTGTCCCTTGCAGCTTATTCAAACTTTCCACTTGATATTACAACCTCCACTCGGATACTGAACTTCATTCACCACACGACCTTCCAACACGGCATCGAGCGCAGCGCGCAGGTCGGCGCCAGTTAATGGGTTCGTGTTTTTTGGGCGGGAATCATCCAACCGGCCGCGGTAGACTAATCGGAGTGCTCCATCAAACACATAAAAATCCGGTGTGCAGGCCGCATCGTATTCGCGCGCAACTTCCTGGGTTTCGTCGTAGAGGTATGGAAATGGATAGCCGGCAGCTTTGGCGTGCGGGCCCATTTTTTCCGGCGCATCGTCGGGGTAATTGACCGCGTCGTTCGAGCTGATGCCAATGAAGCTGACGCCTTTTGCCTGATAGGCTGCGGCAACGCGCACAATTTCAGGGTTCACGTGGATCACGTAAGGGCAATGGTTGCATAAAAACATGACGACGGTGGCTTTGTCGGAACGCAGTTCGGATAAGCGCATCAATTTACCGGAAACGGTGTCGGGCAATTCAAATTCAGGCGCTGTTGTGCCCAACGGGAGCATGGTAGATTCTGTAAATGCCATAAGCTTTCTTTGCCTTTTTCAGGCGATGATGTTTGTTTGGCGTCAAAATGACCAACCAAAATAAGCAAATTTCAAGATCAATTGTCGCTCATCAAACAAAGCAATTGGATTTCAGGTTGCCGATGGTTACGCTATTTTATCCGGAATGGCGTTTTAAAGCGTGATTACATTTTCATGATGAGAAAAACTACCCTGTTTCTGATTGGCATATTCGGTCTGACAGCGGTCTGCGCTGCGCAGTCTCCCGGACTGTCCAATCTGAGAAGCAGGGTTGCCTTGCCAAAAACAGGCGATGCGATTACCGACACGCTCAGCTGGGTTTCAGAATCGGTCTTTGTCAGCGATAAAAGAACGGGCAACCGCCTCGACACCACGTACTACCACGTCGAAAACAATCGCTTGTTTTGGCTGAAAAGCCACGCTGATTCGGTGCTGGTCGCTTACCGCGTGCTGCCGTTCAACCTGGGGCAGCCATTTTTGCGATTAGATACCGCACGTCTACTTGCCGACAACGCCCCCGACGCCGCGCCAGGCTTGCGTTACAACCCCTACGACACCCGGGAAAGCGGAGGGCTTTTCGACGCCAAGGGCATTGATTACAACGGCAGTTTTTCCCGGGGTATTTCTTTTGGCAACAGCCAGGACCTTGTGCTCAATTCCAACTTCAACCTCCAGTTATCCGGCAACCTCGGCGATGGCATCGAAATCCTGGCCGCCATTACTGACGAAAACATCCCCCTGCAACCGGAAGGCAATACCCGCCAGTTGCGCGAATTCGATCGCATTTTTATTCAACTGAAAAAAGGCAACAACCGCCTCATCGCCGGCGATTATGAATTGCGGCGCCCGGACAGCTATTTTGTGAATTATTTTAAAAAATTGCAGGGCGCTACGTTCAGCACGGCATTTAAAACCAGCGAAAAAGGGCAGGTGCAAACGACGGCCAGCGTGGCCATTTCGCGGGGGCAATTTGCGCGCAACACCATCGCGCAGCAGGAAGGCAACCAAGGGCCGTACAAACTCAACGGCAATTCCGGCGAACGCTTCATCATCGTGCTGGCCGGAACGGAAAAGGTGTGGATAGACGGCAAACTGCTCGCGCGCGGCCTCGAAGTGGATTACGTCATTGACTACAACCGCGGCGAGGTTATGTTTACCAACCGGCAACTCATCACCAAAGACAGCCGGATTATTGTGGAGTTTGAATATTCTGACCAGGGCTACCTGCGTTCGCTGACGGCTTTTAACGCCGATTACCGACAGGATCGCTGGCGCCTGCACCTCAACTGGTTTGCCCAGCAGGACAGCCGAAATTCCACGGGCGACCAAAACCTGAGCGACGCCCAAAAGCGGGCTTTGCAGGCAGCGGGCGACAACTTAGCTTTGGCCTCCGGCATTGATACCCTCGAAGAGTTTTCCGCTTTCCGGGCAACCTACCAATTGCGCGACAGCCTGTTGCAATGCGGCAACCGCGATACGCTTGTTCGGTACCTGCAACTTTCTTCCGACATTGAAACCGCCCGCTATACGGCTCGGTTTTCTTTGGTTGGCGAAGGCAATGGCGACTATGTCCTCGACGACGCCCAGGCAGCCAATGAACGCGCCTACCGATGGGTGGCGCCCGACCCGACTACCTGCCGCCCAAGGGGCAACTACGCGCCGGTGGTGCAATTGGTGGCGC
>JBJXFD010000567.1:0-4300 GCA_046153985.1 Saprospiraceae bacterium | reverse complement strand
AGCGAAAGGGGCATTTTTTATCTTAGCGGTCATCGTTGCCGCCAGCCTGGCAGATATGACCAGCAGCCGGCTCATCAAACAAAACGTGGAACGCCTGCGGCCCTGCAACGAACCTGAAATTAAAGAGCAGGTGAATTTGCTGGTGCATTGCGGCGGCGGATACAGTTTCACTTCTTCACACGCCGCCAACCATTTTGCCGTTGCGGTTTTTCTTTGCTTCACGTTGGGGCGGCTTTACCGGCGCATCCGGTTGCCGCTGCTGCTTTGGGCCGCATCCATTGCCTATGGCCAGGTTTATGTAGGCATACATTACCCGTTGGATGTGGTTTGCGGGGCCCTGCTCGGGACGTTTATTGGATGGATCGTTTCTTTAATGTACCAGCGTTATGGCAGGTCTTTGGTCGTCTTGGAAAATGTGTAATCAGGATTTATTGCCTATTTTTTATTGATGATTGATAATTACATGATTGATGATTGATGATGGACACGACACGGCACGACCCAAAAACATCAAACGAGTAGGCACTTACACATTATCAATCATCATTAATCAATCATCTATCATCAATTATTTAAACAACCATCCCAGGTAACAAAAAACATGATGTCCCTACCCCAACTGCGCAAGCGCCTCTTCCAAACTTTTAATCTTCGCTTCGGCGTCGGCTAATTTTTTGCGCTCTATCGCTACCACCTGTTCCGGCGCACTGCTCACGAAACGTTCGTTGCTCAGCTTTTTTGCCGTAGAAGCCGCAAAGCCGCGGTTGTATTCCAATTCTTTGGTCATGCGCTGTCGTTCTTCTTCTACATTGATCGTCTGTTGCAGCACAACATGGTATTGATCGGTGCCCGAAAGGAAGGATACACTGCTCGAAATTTCCTGGGCTGCGGTCAGGGTGAGGCTTTCTAAATTGGCCATCTTGATCGCCATGTCGCGGATGCCGGGGGGATGAAGGAGCGCGTTGGTAGCAGGCGTTTCCTGCGCGAAAACCGTCAGCAATTCCTGCATTTTGATGCCTTTGCTGCTGCGTACTTCGCGGATACCGGTCACAATGTTTTTGGCGCGTTCAACCCGGTCAATGAATTCCGAATCGTACGCTTCGGCTGTTGGCCAGGCGCTCACCACGCAATCTTCGCCTTCTAAGCGGTCGCGCAATTGGTGCCAGATTTCTTCGGTGGCGAAAGGCATATAAGGATGCAACAACGTCATCAACTGCTCGAACAAGCCAATGGTTTTTTCCATGGTCGCCGAATCAACGACGGGCGTACCATAAGCCGGTTTGATCATCTCCAGGTACCAGGAGCAAAAGTCATCCCAGATGAATTTATACAACAAAATCAGGGCTTCCGAGAGGCGGTATTCCCGCATCAGCGCGTCCATTTTTTCGATGGTCTGGTTCAGTTTGTGCTCCATCCATTGGGCAGCCAACTGGTTCACCGCCGGCGTTGGCGCATCCGAAACCTCCCAGCCCTTGATCAAACGCAAGGCATTCCAGAGCTTGTTGCAGAAATTGCGGCCCTGCTCACACAACTTGCTTTCGTTGATGACTTCGCCGGTTTTAGGGTCTATTGGCGCGTCAAAAATGATGTCGTTGCCTGCGGCCGCACAGCTAAACAGGCCAAAACGCACGCCGTCGGCGCCATAAGTTTCAATCAATTGCAGCGCATCCGGCGAATTGCCGAGCGACTTGCTCATTTTGCGGCGCTTGTTGTCGCGCACCATGCCGGTGAAATACACATCGCGGAAAGGCTGCACGCCTTTTGCTTTTGTGGCGTCTTCTCCCAATAAGCCCGGCGCCCATTCGTAGCCTGCCATGATCATGCGCGCCACCCAGAAGAACATGATGTCCCAGCCGGTGACTAAGGTATTGGTCGGATAATAATAGCGCAGTTCTTCGGGCTTGTCAAAGCCGTCAAAAACAGACATGGGCCAGAGCCAGGAGGAGAACCAGGTGTCTACCACGTCTTCGTCTTGCCGGAGGTCGTTCAGGCTCAGCGAGGCATTGCCGGTTTTTTCACGCGCCTGCTCCAGGGCCGCTTCCGCTGTTTTTGCTACAAAAATATGTTCGCCGTAGTACCAGGCCGGAATCCGCTGTCCCCACCACAACTGCCGCGAAATGCACCAGTCGCGTACATTGTCCTCGTTCAGCCAGCTGTTGTACATATTCCACATGTTCTCCGGGAAAAAGCGGACTTCGCCGCTGCGCACGGCTTCCAGGGCAGTGCGGGCAAACTCCTTCATGCTCAGAAACCACTGGAGCGTCAGGCGGGGCTCCACGACTGAAGTGGTCCGCTCCGAACGACCAATTTTTGTAATATAGTCTTCTAATTTCACCAAATAGCCGCCTTCATCCAGCAGCTTTTTGATCTTTTTGCGGGCAATGAAGCGGTCTTCGCCCACCAGGATTTGTGCATGGGCGTTCAGCGTGCCGTCTTCGTTCAGGATGTCCAGCACTTCTAATTTATGCCGTTGCCCGATGTCGTAATCGTTTTGATCGTGGGCCGGGGTTACTTTGAGCGCGCCCGTTCCAAAAGCAATATCTACATAGCCATCAGCAATCACAGGGATCGCTTTGTTGATCAGCGGGATGAGGACTTTTTTGCCAACCAGGTGGCGGTAGCGCTCGTCATCCGGATGAACCGCCACTGCGCTGTCGGCCATGATGGTCTCGGGGCGTTGGGTGGCGATTACAATGGCTTCTTCCGTTGATCCTTCCACGAAATAGCGCAAGTGGAAAAGTTGCGAAGGTTCTTCCTTATAAATTACTTCTTCATTCGACAGGGCGGTCAGCGCCTCGGGATCCCAGTTGGTCATGCGCAGGGCGCGGTAGATGCGGCCTTTTTCGTGCAAGTCCACAAAAATATGGTTCACGGCCCGACTCAGGGGTTCTTCCATGGTGAAGCGCGTCCGTTGCCAGTCGCAGGAAGCGCCCAACTTTTGGAGCTGATCGAGGATGATGCCGCCGTATTTTTCTTTCCAGTCCCAGGCGTGTTTCAGGAATTCTTCCCGCGAAATGTCCACTTTGCGGATGCCCTGTTTGCGCAGCAACTGCACCACTTTGGCTTCGGTTGCGATGGACGCGTGGTCGGTGCCCGGCACCCAACAGGCATTTTTGCCCTCCAGCCGCGCCTTGCGGATGAGGATGTCCTGGATGGTGTTGTTGAGCATGTGGCCCATGTGCAGTACGCCCGTCACGTTTGGCGGCGGGATGACGATGGTGAACGGTTCCCGGCTGTCGGGTTCGGAGTGGAAATAATTGCAGGCCATCCAGTGGGCATACCATTTAGCTTCCGTTTCGTTCGGGTTGTAGCGCGTAGACAATGTGGGCTGTTCCATCATGTTGAGTTCGTATCCTTATATTAAGAACCATCTGGTTGTAATGGTTCCGGTTTTTTTTAGCGGGGCAAAGATAAGGAACATGGCGTAAATAAGTTACCTGGATTCGGCGAGGCTATTTTTTCGCCAGGCAAGGCGCGAGAAGGGAGCTTAGCCTAAGCTAAGTGACCGCCGAAGGCAATTGCGCCGACTGAAAGCAATTGCGGGCAGCATGGTGAAAAAAGAGACCGCCCAAACAGGGAAGATATTTACGACACGTTCCTATAGAGTTCCAGTGAGAAGAAAGGGTGGATAATGGAAAGATGCCATGTACTTTCCTCTTGTCGCAATCACCCTTCCGGATTGTCGCTTTTGCACCTCGCACTGAGCCCTTTGGCCTACCTAATTTTGCACCATCAATTTTTCAAACACCACAAAGAAGATGGAGCAGATCAATGCCTACCTGACCTTTAACGGCAACTGCCGCGAAGCAATGACCCATTACCAGGCGTGTCTGGGCGGAGCACTTTCACTTCAAGCCGTTGAAGGTTCGCCCCTTGCCGATCAAATGCCGCATGAGATGAAACACTACATTTTGCATGCCACCCTGATCAAAGACGGCTGGATACTGATGGCTTCAGACATGGTAGGGGAGCAGGGGCTGATTAAAGGAAACGCCGTTTCTCTGATGCTGAATTGCACCAGCGAAACGGAGATCAGGGCCTATTACGCCCGGCTTTCTGAGGGCGGACAGGCAACGCATCCGTTGGAAATTACGTTTTGGGGCGCGCTGTTTGGGGGGCTTACGGATAAGTGGGGGAATCAGTGGTTGTTGCATTTTCAGGAATAGGGTCTGGTTGTAGGCAGAGCCCAGTGCTGACTGAAACCTTGCGGAAAGCAAATATGCAAGGCGAAGGCAGCAAAGCAATCCGTGTAGTCCGTGTCGGCAGCGTAGTCCGTGTCTCCAAAAAAAGCTCAATGGGA
>JBJXFD010000555.1:0-6003 GCA_046153985.1 Saprospiraceae bacterium | reverse complement strand
CATGAGCACACCTGTTGAGAAACCCCGCCGGTATTGCCGGAATTGCTATCGTCCGTTGCCGGCTTTTGCTAAGCATTGCCCCCATTGCGGGCAAAAAGACTCGGACGGCAGGATTACGTTGTGGGCCTGGGTGAAAGAATTTATGGATACGGTGTTTAACCTGGACTCCAGATTTTTCAGAACAATTGGGGGGTTGTTCATTCCGGGTAAACTCACAGAAGCTTATTTTGAAGGCAAACACGAGCGCTATGTGCGCCCACTGCGCCTGTTTTTTATCACAGCCCTGATCCATTTTGCCGTCATCAGCACGGTGCTTACTTCCTTGTTTAAAGGTACTACCGAACTCGTAGAAAACAATCGCAAGCAGGCGCATGAATACTATTTTGCAGAAAGGTTGAATTTAGATAAAGACACGGTATTGCTGCAACACCCTGGTAATAAATCCGTAGCGCATGCAATGGATTCTTTGTTGATTGGATTCCAACCAGTAGTGGACAGCATTGGTTTTGGGTATTTTGCGATCAATAAAGCCGGTAAATTTGATGTTCAGGATGTGTCGTTTGCGTTGAAAGATATGTTTAGTGAAAAATCTGCTGAAGTACTAATCGAAGAAGCGGGTATTACGGATAGTTGGGCAAAACTCCAGGTGGCGCAGTTGATCAAACTCAATAAGTCGGGCGAAAGTTTTCCGGCGTTTATCATGGGGAAACTAATTTGGATGGTTTTGCTGATGATGCCTGCCCTGGCCTTGATTTTGAAACTGTTGTACATTCGCAGGAAGCGCTATTTTGTAGAACACCTCGTTTTTTCCTACCACTATCATGCGTTTGCTTTTTTGGCCATGTCTATTGCGCTGCTGATCTATAATACGGGAGGTGCAAATTCCGGTTTGGGAGGCGGCGAAGCTTCCCTGGTTGAAGTCCTCATATTTCCGGTAATTCTGATCTATCTTTTTTGGGCCATGCGCCGGGTGTATAAACAAGGTATATTCCGTACGTTTTTGAAATTCATGTTTTTGAACTTTGCTTATCTCATCCTTTTTACTACGGCGCTGTCCCTGACTTTGCTGGCGGGTTTACTGCTGTTCTGACACAGCTACGCATAGTTGGAGAAACATCAGAATTTGACCCGCTCCTGACGTTATTGTCGGGCATCCGGTGTAATTTTGTCCAAACTCATCGCTTCTTATGGTTGCAATAGACGAAAGAGGGTATTATGGCGAATTTGGGGGGGCCTACATCCCCGAAATGCTCCACCCCAATGTGGAAGAGTTGCGTGAAAATTACCTGAATATCATGCAAAGTGATGATTTTCAGCAGGAGTTTCGCCAACTGTTAAAGGATTACGTAGGGCGACCCTCTCCGCTGTATTTCGCCAAACGCTTGTCTGAACGCTACCAGACCCAGGTATTTCTCAAGCGGGAAGATCTGGTGCACACTGGTGCACACAAGATCAACAATACCATCGGGCAAATTCTGTTGGCCAAACGGCTCAATAAAAAGCGCATCATCGCTGAAACCGGCGCAGGACAGCACGGCGTTGCAACAGCAACGGTTTGTGCCTTGATGGGGCTGGAGTGCATCGTGTATATGGGGCGGGTAGATATGGAGCGTCAGGCGCCCAACGTGGCCAGGATGCGTATGCTTGGCGCAGAAGTCAGACCAGCACTCAGCGGCAGCCAAACGTTGAAAGACGCGACCAATGAAGCCATCCGTGACTGGATCAACAATCCGGGCAATACTTACTATATCATTGGGTCGGTGGTTGGGCCACATCCGTATCCCGACCTGGTGGCGCGCTTCCAGTCGGTCATCAGCGAAGAGATGAAAAAGCAGTTGCTGGAGCAAACCGGCAGCGAAAATCCAGCCGCCATTGTGGCTTGCGTAGGTGGCGGGAGCAATGCAGCAGGCGCATTTTACCATTACCTCAATGCGCCCGATGTGCGCCTCATTGCGGTAGAAGCTGCCGGAAAAGGGGTATATAGTGGCCATTCGGCAGCCACCAGCGTATTGGGCACCAAGGGAATCATTCACGGCAGCCGCACCTTACTCATGCAAACCGAAGACGGTCAGATTATTGAGCCATATTCCATCTCCGCCGGACTGGATTATCCCGGCATCGGTCCGCTGCACGCCCACCTCATCGCTACAGGCAGGGCAGAAGCCGTGAGTATTACCGACGACGAAGCGCTTTCGGCGGCTTTTCTGCTGGCGCGTATCGAGGGCATCATCCCCGCATTGGAAACGGCCCACGCACTGGCGGCATTGGAGACTATCCGGTTTCAGGAAAGCGATGTAGTGGTTGTCAACCTGTCGGGGCGCGGGGATAAAGACCTTGCTGCTTATATAGATCATCTAAAATAATTGGGACATGGAAGTTCAGCATAAAGAACAGTTAATCACAGCCATCGAACAACAATTTGACGCTTTTTCCGACCTCATCCGGCAATGGCCGGACGCCACTTTTGAGACAATGCCCGAAGGCAAATGGTCAGCCGGGCAGCAATTGGACCACCTGATCCGTTCCGTAAAACCGGTTAACCTTGCTTTTCGGCTGCCTGGTTGGCTGCTCCGGATTCTATTTGGCAAACCCAATCGCGGTTCGAGAACCTACGCGGGATTGGTTGAAAAATACCTGCAAAAACTGAACGCTGGCGGTGTCGCCTCCGGCCCGTTTGTGCCGCCGGCGATTCCCTTAGCCAGGAAACAACACTTGCTTGGGGTTTACAACCGCGAATCACAGCGATTGATTAAAATTGTGAGCCGTTGGCAGGAAGCAGACCTGGATCGCTACCTCCTGCCACACCCCCTGCTGGGCAAACTTACCCTCCGGGAAATGCTGTTTTTTACGATATATCACACCGGGCATCACCAACGGTTGTTGGAACAAAGAGTGACGCCCGTGGTTTAAGTTTCATTTGTAACAAAAATCGTTCATGTCTTCCAAATCTTTACTTTACCTGCGCCTTGAATTGGTTTGGTGGCTGTTTACAGCCTTAACGACCATACTCATCCTTTATCCGATTTACACCAAACTGACGGGATTCCCGTTTTACTGGATGAATGGCATCTTCATTGTTAGTTCAATTACCCTGACCCGCTATATTTTCCTGTTGCCTTACACCTTTCTTGCCCGCCGGCAAATGCTGAAAGTAGCGATTGTATTTGTTGCGGTTCCTTATGTTTTTTACCTCGTTGAGAGCATGTATGCATTCAATGAATACCTCGACTACGACAGGCTGGGGGCAATGGTGAGCGGCCTTCCGGTAGAAGAACGAGAAGGCATGCTGAATTACATAAAAAATGAGATGTTGCTGTTTGGCGTAGCTGCGGTGATCAGCGCGATCGCTTTTCCATTTCGGATGATTATATCTGTGTGGCGAATGCGAAATAAGGTAGGGGTTTAATTCGTGTCCGTCTGATAGGACGCGAAGCGTCCAAGGACAGCGGGAGGAAGGCAGGGCAGTACCTAAATTTACATGGAGTTCCACAGAGTAAACACTGAGTTTCGCTGAGTTAGGCATAAAAACTCGGTGTGACTCCGTGTTTACTCTGTGAAACTCCGTGTCATCATCTTTTCCATTTCAATGCAACGGGACGCAATGAAGTATTGTGCCGCTATGTACGTGATCATAATGAGTGGCCGGATGAATTCCGGAATGGCCTGGTCTCCGGGATAAAATTTGCTGATCGCAATCAGGCTGTCAGAAATAACGAATAATAATACGCCAGCGAATAGCCCTGAAAACAACTTGCCCTCTATTTTGGTACGCAACTGAAAGCAGGCCATGCTCATGGCGATGATGACCGTGCTGTACACGGTAACCGGAATCTTTAATCCTGCCGGAATACCTGGCCAGAGCCAGGTAAGAAGCCCTGCCAAAAAAATGAAAAAAGGCACGGCAAGCAAGGGGCGCTGATGAAATGCGCCATGCTTATTTTTTTCATAACCTGAAAACGCCAGGATATAGAACAGATGGGCGCATAAAAACGCGGAAAGTCCAAGAAGAAAAAAATATTCCCTGCCCGGTGCGTTGAACATAAGCAGGGTGTCGCCGGCTAATGAAAATGCCAACCCCCCAAGTATCTTGCGGCTAAATCCAGTTTTTATTTGAGTCGCTGCAAAAAAATACAACCCCAGCAAGGTCATCAGCAAAGGCTTGGACAAATAGATGCCCCATTGCCATTGAGTGATTTCTGCCCACAGGTTAACCGCTGCGGCAAAACAAAAAAGAACCAGGAAAAGCGTTTGGGCAGGTTTCATTCATCCGTATTTCGAACCGGGCGTCGCTGTGGAGGCGTATAATCCGTATTGTTCTCATCTTCAATGTCGTAGACCTTGTCAGTTTCCTGGCGCTCGACGCTCATGTCGTTGTCCATCCGGTCTATAAAATCTAGGGAATGATCCCAGAATTCTTCAAAAGTAGGTTGCAAACGCCTGCCTGCATTGAGGATTTTTCCGGGAAACGGGATGAGTAGCTCATAAGTCAGCGAACTCTGCTTCGTCTCTTCTGAAATCAGGCGGGAGCGATCGGCAAACAGCACCAGGACACTGTACATGGCAATGAACAGGCTTGCTACGACGAAGCCTCCCAAAGCCTGGTTGAGGATGTTGATGTTGGCAGATTCGAGGACCTTTTCAAGGCTGCTGGCTAAAAGCCGGATCAGGATCATCGTCAACACAAAGGTGAGCAATGTGCCAGCTAAGAAGACTAAGGCATAGTCGGAACTGAAAAGTGATTCCAGCAGCTGGGCCATGTCCGGCCCAAACTTAACCGCAGCAATAATGCCGATCAAGACAGATATAATGGTGAAAACGGTTCGTATGATTCCCTGAGAGAATCCTTTATAGAAACCGTAGATCGCCACAATGCCGAAAAAGATATCAATGATAGTCATAGCGATCCAAAGTTAGTGGATAATGCGCTCTTTTCGACTCCGCAATTGGACAACAGTAACGGATTCTTCGATGTATAATCAAAAATCAAGGTCAAAGGATTGTCATTTGAGTATAAATATAAGCTAAGTTTAGCGAATGCGCTAAAAAAACTACAATTTGTAAGGCTGCACTACGTTACTATGCCGCGTTTAGAGCACGTTGGGAACCCCCTAACATGTTCTAGCCGACAAGAAAAGCCGCTTCTTGTACCGTTTGGCTGTTTTTTACGACCATTGCCTAATGCAAGAGATATAGGTAGCCTTTTTTGTGTAAGTTTGCGCAGTTTTTATATTAGTCATCTTTATAAGTAAATTTTTCAATTATGAGAACATTTGTTTCAGCATTTGTAATGGTCATCCTGTTTGGACTTCAGGCTGTGGCACAAGATGCCATGCCCAAAGTTTTTCTGATGGGCGATAATGAAAAAGAATACGAACAACTTACGCAGGATTATGCACAATCCTTGCTTGAAGTATGCAACAACGACATGGAAGCGGCTTTTGGACAATGGCTTGAAATGGTGAAAGAAATGGAACTATATGCGCAAAAAATCAAGTTCGATTTGAAAGGCGTTAAGCTTCGGCTGCACGTTTTCTTTTCGCCTGATGGCAAAATAGACCATATCGGCTACCTGCTGCGCGGTGATTCCCGGAACATCAATACGGCCGAAATGAGCGCGTTTCTTTCCAGTTTCATCAATCGCTACAAGTTTACCAAAACCAGCGACAAGAAGTTTTCTCACTACACCGGGGCTACTTTCCCGACTTTTGTAGAAAAGTTTTCGGAATAGAGCAACAGCAAATTTCAGCGTAAAATCGAATTCCGATTCATCTCACGCGTATTTAGGCAGGCGAGTGCAACTTTCCTGCCTAAATTTTTTTTTCTTTGCACTTTCATTTCGGGTTTATAAAAATAGCTGCAAATAATGATAAAGATACTTGCCAACGACGGCATTGATCAGGATGGCCAAACCCTCCTTGAGGAAGCCGGTTATGAAGTGATATCCGAACGGGTGCCACAGGAAGACCTTGCCCGTGTTTTGCCCCAATACGATGTCATCATCGT
>JBJXFD010000554.1:0-13628 GCA_046153985.1 Saprospiraceae bacterium | reverse complement strand
TTACGCTCCTGCTTGAGTTGTTCGAGCACTTCTTCATAGGCTGAGAGAATTTCCGATTTGTTGCTGGTGGTGGTGACTTTTGCCATGGTAGTGTGTTTTTTCGTTTGTATTGTAAAGATAGGAAAAGCAGGATTTTGGTTAAGCATCATGCTGGAAATAAGTTGCTGATTTCGGCGAGGGTATTTTTTCCGGGAGTAAGGCAACAAAACAGGCGTATAAGTTCTGTCATTTACTCCCTGAAAATAAGCACTTTACTATTTGAAGGCGCTTCTGTTTCAGCAGGCTGTATTCTTTTTTGGACCTTTACAGGAAATAAGGCGGGCTAAAGCCCGCGAAACATGACATAGCGCCCTTCGTTTCGCGGGCTTTATGTTTCGCGGGCTTTAGCCCGCCTTGTAGTTCACTGCCTCTCAAATAATGCCCAAACTCACTTTGATAAAGAGAAAAATGATCAGATAATTTACCGGGATAAGTTTACCGGGCAAGATTTTTTATCCGCTCCTTTAACTCGTAAGTCTGCGCAGCCGTTCGGTGGAGGACGTAGTTTTCTGTCAATACCTGAAGGCTGGCTTCCATGCGCTCAGTTGACAATCCCTGCGAAAAAATTTGCAGAAAACTATTCTGTAACTCTTCAGTCGTGAAAGTCTTTTTTGGTAATTTGGAAATGGCATAAATTACCTGCGCTTCCTGATCTGTGAACTTGATTTTCAGTTTGGGATAAAAATCAATCAGCAGCATAACGAAAGCGTAGATGACTTTTTTCACCGTTTCATCAAACAGGACGATGCCGCCGTATTGGCCAATAAACTTCAGAATGTCTTCCGTAGATAGTCGGGCAATATTCATGAGCTTGAAAGACTCGGCGCTGTGTTTTCCTGATGAATCCTGCTTTTGACTGATGGAGCGAGTCTCTTCACTTTCATCAACGGGACGTGGAATGAGTTCTACATTTTCATCCAAAAGATCAAGCGTTGCACGATCCAGTGTCATCCCATGCTCAGCCAATGCAGCAGTGAGGTAAGCTTCCAGAATGTCTCTTTGATCGTTCATATTTAGGTTTTTTTATTGAGGAAAAATGCGTTGTCCGTTGTACCAGGCTTCTATGAGACTATTAATATCCGGATCATTCAGAATTGCCCTGGTAATGCCTGCCTGTATTGCTGCATATAAACTGTAACCTAATCCCAAATTCATGTAAACTCCGGCTGCAAAAAGGCTCGCCGCAGCAGAGGTGATTTTATCTGTAGTGCCAATAGTAAAAATAGCTGCCCGGCTAACTGCCTCAGCCTGTTCGCGACTATGGCAGGCATTGAGAAATACCAGTTTTAACTGTGGCTGGCTGGCTTTGATGGCCTTGAAGAGCTGTTCCAACGCTTTTGCTGTCAATATCTCCGGCGCATTTTTATCTTCGTTATGAATAACCAACCCACTTGGTTTCTTTTTTTGGCCATGTTCGCTAATTTGGGCTTCCCGGCCATGTCCACAAAAATGCAGGATACCGGGTTTAAACTGGTCAATTCCATCGTGTATATCGTCTAAACTGACGTGAACACATTTTTCTAACTGATACTTCCTATCATCTCTTTTTTTTAATTTACTGTCTATTCGTTCATACTCATCTTTCCAGCTTATGGAGTCGTGTGTAGGATTTGCCTGCAAAAATAGTACCGTCACTTTGTCCGGCTCAAAATCCAACTCGGGCATAGCCATGAGTGGGGTCTGCACAATCCCCAGTTTTTCCAGTTCCATTTTCCGAATCAAGTGAGAGGTTTGTTCCTGCTGCACTTCTTTTGGAAGCTCCAATTTGCCCTGTTCCCTGCGTTCCAGAAATACTTTCAGGTCTTCAACAGCTACAAGCTTATCATTTTCGGCAAGTATCCAGTCCTGCTGCCAATTTTCTAATCTGGACATATCTACATAGTCCTGGCCATTGAGGCTCACCCATTCCTGAACCGTTTCACTCTGCAACTCTTTATCTTTAAGGGTGTTGCGAATTTTGTCCATTAGGCCCAGGCTGTGCTTGTCGCATAGGATATTGATGTCGTAGGCGTGCCTTCCGCGGTGTGTAGCGCGCTTCGCCGTCACCATTGCGTAATGCCCGGATTCTTTTACGACAATACCGTGTTGCCAAATGTCTTTCGTATCGGCCAATGACTGCGCTCTGACAATGAAGCGCTGCATGATACCCTGGTGCAAAAAATCATGCCGGTATTGGAGATGCAGCATTTCCGATATCTTATCCCGCACCACCTCAACAATGGAAGGCTCATGCTCCGGTAAAAGTTGCGGCGCTATAAACTGCCGTTCCGCCAGAGGAACATGGCGATGCTTATCTTCTTCCTTTTGTTCAGTGACTTCAAAGCAAAGTTCGCAACTAATCATGAAGCTTATAAAAAGCTCCTGCTCAGCTATCGTAGGTTTTTTGTTTGCCCATATTTTCTGCAAATTAGACCCTGAGAACTGACCTTTCAGTGTATCGCGCAGGTAATGATATTGATATTCGTTATTCCGGTTGAACACGGAATAAACCGCCTCGATGGCCCAGCTTTGATCCAGCATAATGGCGTTGCCAAAATAGCCTTCCCGAAAAAATACCACCCCGGCTTGAGCAAGCCATCCAAGTGGATCCTTTGGATCCTGAATGTCATAATCTCCGGCAATATCAAAATATTCTTCTAAAGGCAAGGCTTTAACCCCGGATCGCAGCAGGTCGCGCAGATGTTGCCGAAGGTTAGCCCACTCTTGCGGTAATTCTTTTTCAATACCGAGTTCAACCTTAATGGCTTTTTGGATTTTGAGCAGCAGTTCATCACAGCCATTTTTAGTCCAGTCCTTTTCTGATGATTCTATCTGTAGAAAATCCATAGGGCTGTATCGCCGGTGCAACTCGTATTCGTCCGGATGGCGATTGTTATCTCGCCCGCTTTTTGTTTTTACAACAATGACCGGGCTATCGCCTGCTTGATGGCGGATATAGTGCAACCAATAGTCTATTTCAAAATTTTCGTATTCCCTTGCTTCTCCATCCTCGTGTAGTGCGCTGGTAGGCTTTCTACGGGTTTCTTCATCCCAGAGAGCCAGATAAACGGCATTAGCCTGCATAAACAGGCGGTGGGTTGCGTGGTAGATGTCCTGGCCGCCAAAGTCCCAGAGGTTTAGTATAAATGGGAAGTCGGAGGGCTGCTCGCGGGGGTACTGTTCCAACACTACGCCGTTGGTAGACAAATGGCGCTCGTCAAAAGTATCATACACCAACCGCTCTACGAGGCAGCTCTTTCCTACGCCTCCGTTCCCCACTAACAGTACTTTGAATTCTTTATTTTCGGTCTCCCCATTACTCAAATCCTGCAAAAAACGCCGCATAAAAGACAGGCTGCTGCCTGCTAAATCGGCAGCGGCTCTTTTCGCACTGGGCAGGGGGTTGCTTTTGAGGTATAATTGCTCTAAGCGGGGAAAGTGATTCAGGTGGTGAGCTGAAAACTCGTTGAGCTGGTTCCCGCTAAGGTCCAAATGGCGCAGTTGGGCGAGTTGCCCCACCGGAATAAAAGTGGTCAGTTGGTTCCTGCTTGCATCCAACCAGCGCAACCGGTCAAAACCCGCCGGAAGCTTCAGTTCGCCTTCTAAGCCACAGTCGCTCACATCCAAATGTTCGAGTGCAGGAAGGGCAGCCTGAAATGTTAGCCTTTTCAGAACTTTGTTGTTGCTAAGATTGAGGTATTCCAACCTTGCAAAAAAAGAATCCTGCGGTACTTCCAGCACTCCGGCATCAAGCTTTGTTGCGCAAATGCCACTGACAGCACCGGTTTCATCGCAGCAAAAGGCATTCTGCGTATGAAATTGCCGAAGCTCGGTCAAATTTGATGATTGTTCAAAGTTGACTCCAAAAATGGCTTCCAGGTGTTGCTTTGCTGTCATACGTTTTGTGGCTATGTTTCGCGGCTATGTTTCGCGGGCTTTAGCCCGCCACCGCTGCAATATTACTACATTTTACATAGCTCTTTAGGCTTTGATTTGCATAATAACAATATTTATTGCGGGCTAAAGCCCGCGAAACATAAAGCCCGCGAAACATAGTAGCATAATTAATTTAAGGCGGGCTGAAGCCCGCGAAACATAGCCCGCACTCCCCAAAAACAAAAGGGTAAAAGGGTAAAAGTGCTCAAGGGTTAGTACCGGGCCAAGCGAAAACCGATAATGTAGTACCTGAGATCGGCATAGTAGTTGAAGCGGCCGGACACCCGACAGAGGTCATCGACGCTGAACCAGGACCCGCCACGAACCACTCGGCGAGTATCATCCCCACCCGCTGTCCAGGCACTCCCATCCCTTGGCGCATTTTCGTAATCATCGTGCCAATAATCTGCACACCATTCCCAAACATTGCCGCTCATGTCATATAAGCCCAATTCGTTGGGCAGTTTTAATCCGACTGGCTTGGTAGCCCCATGACTATTTTTACTAAACCATCCTGCCTCTTTCAATTCATGGCTACCCGCATAAGGGAAGCCTAAGCTCTGTTGCCCGCCACCAGCTGCGTACTCCCATTCTGCTTCGCTGGGCAGGCGGTATATTTTTCCGCTTTGTGCGCTCAGCCAATCGCAAAAAGCAACAGCATCGTGCCAACTCACTCCTACCACCGGATGCGTAGGTGCAGTAAGCGCTTCTCCAATGTCTTTATAATAATTACTGGTACCTGTATAAATATTGTATTCGTTACCTTCTTCCATCCATTCCGGAGCATGGGCGCCCGCAGCCACTACAAAAGCTAAATATTGCGCATTGGTAACAGGGTATTTGCCCAGAAAAAAGTCTGGTACAATCACCTTGTGATCTTTCCCCTCGCCCATCATAAAGGCGCCGCCCTTCACTTCCACCAAATCAATGCACACACCATCGCCTAAGTGTTCTGTTTCTACCCTGCTTTTACTTGTCTGCTGCTGTGGCATATTTTGGCGTTAAAATAAATTCAGATAAGCGACGTTCGGCCAAAGCCTACCAGCCGCTTACCCATCTCGATGTATTTGCCTCCCCAATAAACGGGAAGACGGGATTGAACTCGTACTAACTTTTGGCACACTCACAGCGATCACATAAGCGCTACAACTCCGGCCGGGATAAAGTTATCCGTTGCCAGTACCGGGCCAAGCGAAAACCGATATTGTTGTTCCTGTTATCGGCATTGTTGTTGTTGCGGTTGGACACCCGACAGTTGTTATCGTTGTTGTTACAGGACCCGCCACGAACCACTCGGCGAGCGATGCAGTTCAACCCCTTGCCTGCGAAGGTAATTAAAAATATTCTTTTCCAAACGTTGAGATTGTCCGTTGCGAATATGCCCCAGCCAGGCGTTGAGCTGATCTACTAGATACCTACACACGAGCCTTGTATGTTTCAAAAGCCGACAAAAAAAACTTGCTCAATGAGGCCAATATACAATTAGAATTACTTCGGCATTACTTCCGCCTCGGCTATGATTTAGGTTTATACACCTCCCTCAAATATCAGCATTTTGCCCAAAAACTACACGAAATAGGGCGCATGACCGGAGGCTGGATAAAATCACTTGAAAAGTAAAAGTGGTTTATGGGGATCACGTCAGCTATGTTTCGCGGGCTTTAGCCCGCCTTGAATATTGTGTTCACACGGGCTAAAGTCTTCAGAAATAATACAATTAATTTAAGGCGGGCTGAAGCCCGCGAAACATAGCCGGCGAAACTCCCCAAGTCCCAAAAAAGGGTAAAAGGGTAAAAGCGCTCAAGGGTTAGTACCGGGCCAAGCGAAAACCGATAACGTGGTACCAGTTATCGGCATCGCCGCTGCTGCGGTTGGACACCCGACAGTTGTAATCGTCGTTGACCCAGGACCCGCCACGAACCACTCGGCGAGCATCATTACCTCCCGCTGTCCAGGCACTCCCATCCTTTGGTGCATTTTCGTAATCACTGTGCCAATGATCCACACACCATTCCCACACATTGCCACTCATGTCATATAAGCCCAGTTCGTTGGGCAGTTTTAACCCGATCGGTTTTGTAGCCTCGTGACTGTTTATCCAAAACCACCCCACTTCTTTCAATTCATGGCTGCCCGCATAAGGGAAGCCCAGAGTGTGTTTCCCGCCACGAACTGCGTACTCCCACTGAGCCTCTGTGGGCAGGCAAAACCGGCGACCTTGCTGTTCATTTAGCCGGTTAATGGTGGGCAAAGCATTGAATTTTTTCAAAAAAACCTGAATGTCGTTCCAGGAAACTTGCTCAACAGGATGCGTAGCGCCTTTGAAGAAAGACGGATTTTCCTGCATTACCCATTCCCATAGACCTTGAGTCACCGGATATTGGCCAATCTCAAAGGGCGCCAATGTGACAACGTGTACGGGTTTTTCATCATCGTAGCGATCACCGCCCATCATAAAACCACCACCTTCCACCGCTATCATTGGGATGGACATGCGGTCGGCTATTGGTATAGTAATGAGGTTCGCGGCTACCTTGTTTTGCACGAGCGTAGGGTTTGTTTTTGAATTGGCTTTTCAATGCGGCATAAAGCTACGGATATTTTGCAATTTGGGAGGGAGGGTATACGTTTCGCGGGCTATGTTTCGCGGGCTATGTTTCGCGGGCTTTAGCCCGCCTTGAATGTAATTATCATACATACAGACTAAACACATGGAACTATTCGAACTAATTCACGGCGGGCTGAAGCCCGCGGAACGAAGCCCGCCTACCCACTACAACCTCAAACAGCAGTCAACATATCAGCTCCGGGTGAGCCCCTCACATCTTAATAATTTTATAACTTTGCTAAAAATATCCCGATCACGTTACATCAATCAACCATGAGTACTCAGGTTTTAAAGTATCAGCTAAAGTCTTTAGAAAAGCTTCCCGTCAAGATTTGGGACGACTCCAAGGAAGCTTCCGTTCATATTGCCCGCTCCATTGCCTTAGCCGTTCGCCAAAAGCAGCAGGACGGCGAAAAGATTGTGCTTGGTCTGGCAACCGGCTCCTCCCCCATCAAGGTTTACGAAGAATTGGTGCGCATTCACAAAGAAGAAAAACTGAGCTTTTCCAATGTAGTTACGTTCAACCTGGATGAATACTACCCGATGGATCCCGGCGCGCAACAGAGCTATGTGCGCTTCATGAAAGAATACCTGTTCGATCACATTGATATCCAGAAAAACAACATCCATATCCCCGACGGCGCCATACCGATGGACCAGGTGGAATCCTATTGCAAAAACTATGAAAAATTAATCGAGGAGCACGGCGGCATAGACATCCAGTTGCTGGGCATTGGACGCACCGGGCATATCGGCTTCAACGAGCCGGGCTCCTGGGAAGATTCCGAAACCCGGATGGTGCGTTTAGACACGCTCACCCGCCGCGACGCCATCAAGGATTTTATTTATGAAGATGCCGTGCCTTACCGCGCCATTACGATGGGCATTGCCACCATCATGAAATCGAAAACGATCTACCTGATGGCCTGGGGCAGCCACAAAGCTGCCATTGTCAAAGAAGCGGTGGAAGGCCCGATCAGCTCTTCCGTTCCGGCTACCTACCTCCAAAAACATCCCAACATCAAGGTTTATGTGGACGCCAGCGCCTCCACCGAGTTATCCCGCATCAACACGCCGTGGTTGGTGGGCATTTGCAACTGGAACGAAGATTTGGTTTGCAAAGCGGTGGTCTGGTTGTCGCTGAAAACCGGAAAACCTATCCTGAAACTGACCGACGAAGATTACAGCGAAAACCACCTGAGCGACCTGACGATAGAATACGACGACGCCTATAACATCAACATCAAAATTTTCAACCGCCTTCAGCACACCATCACCGGCTGGCCGGGCGGCAAACCCAACGCCGACGACACGCACCGGCCCGAGCGCGCCAAGCCGATTAAAAAGCGTTGCATCATTTTCAGTCCGCACCCCGACGACGACGTCATTTCGATGGGCGGCACTTTCCTGCGCTTAGTGGATCAGGGTCACGAGGTACACGTGGCCTACCAGACTTCGGGCAATATTGCGGTACACGACCACGACGCCCTTCGCTATGCGGAGTTTTTGAAAGAGCTTTCTGAATTTAATGGCTCTGCTGATGACAAACTACACGCGATCAGCAAAAAAGTGATCCAGTTTCTTGGAGAAAAACAACCCGACCAGTCGGACATGGATGAAGTGCGCCAGCTCAAGGGCCTCGTGAGGCGTGGGGAAGCGCGTGCAGGCGCCCGTTTTTGCGGTTTGGAAGACAACCATATTCACTTCCTCGACATGCCGTTTTACGAAACCGGACGCACCCGAAAAAAGCCGGTGGGGGAAGCAGACATTCAGCTCCTTGTAGATTTATTGGTAAAAGTAAAGCCGCACCAGGTTTACGCAGCCGGGGATCTCGCCGATCCGCACGGCACGCATCGGGTATGTCTGGAAGCGATTTTCGAGGCGTTCCGGCGCTTGCAGGACGCTGCCTGGATGAAAGACTGCTGGCTATGGTTGTACCGGGGCGCCTGGCACGAATGGTCCATTGACGAAATTGAAATGGCGGTTCCCATCAGTCCAAAAGAAATGGACCGCAAGCGCAAGGCCATCTTCATGCACCAGAGTCAAAAAGACCGCCCGCCTTTTCCCGGCGACGACAACCGAGAATTCTGGCAACGCGCCGAAGAACGCAACCGCGAAACGGCGAGCCTTTACCGCAAGCTTGGATTGGCGGAGTATGAGGCCATGGAGGCGTTTCGGAGGTGGAAGTTTTGATCGAGAAACGTCCAGGTGTCGGACACCTTGGAGGTGTCCGACACCTGAACCTGGACGCTATACCGGGCATCACGTCTTTAGACTCAATTTACAAACATAGAATACTGTTTTTTGGAGATATTAAGGAGGAATGGTAAATTTGAAAAATAAAACAGAATCCATGGCTTTGATAATCACAGATGATACCTTGTCCAGGGCTCAAACGTCAGCAGGTGACTTGTCCTCTATGAAAGATTAAACATGAACAACACTAGTACATTCCAATTTTTATTTATGGCAAGAGACCTATACCACCAAGACGTCAAAGAAGCCCTGAAAAAGGATGGCTGGGAAATCACGCATGACCCTTATTATTTAGACATTGACGATAGTGTACCGATGGAAATTGATCTGGGAGCAGAAAAACTGATCTGTGCAGAGCGCGGAACTGAGAAAATACTCGTTGAAGTAAAAAGCTTCCTCAATCGGTCACTCACTTATGATTTTCATGGAGCCTATGGTCAATATCGAATATACCGTCGAGGAGCAGCTAAAACCGCTCCTGAACGAATTTTGTTTCTAGCAATACCTGAAGATGTTTACAAAGAGATTGAAACGAGACCTTTTTACGTTGAACTGATTGAAGAAGAGCATATCAACATTTTGGTATTCAATCCTCTAACAAAAACAATCACATCATGGATACGCTAAACCACTATCGCACAACCATCAAAGAAATCCTCACCGAATACGCCCAAACGCGGATACCGGCAAACAACCCTAATCCCGGTTACCAACTGATCTTTGATACCGATCACGATCGCTATATGCTTTATCGCACCGGTTGGAAAGATGAACTGAAACGAATTCATTTCTGCGTTTTCCATCTTGACATAATCAATGATAAGATTTGGGTTCAAGAAGATGCAACAGATTATGATATTGTGGGATTGTTAGAAGATCGAGGCATTCCCAAAGAATCTATTGTATTGGGGTTTCATGCACCCTATAAGCGACCTTTTACAGGATACGCAACAACATAGCTAAATGCCAGGTTTAGACCGGAATACTTACGACTTGGCTATTCAATGATTGAAATCAGAAGCCCTAAAGATTTAATAAAATATGGAGACGACTAAAAAAGAAAAAGCATTTGACGCTGTAGTCATGATGCGTGAAATCAGAGACAAAATCAGTCTTGAAACGCAGGATATGACTTTTGAGGAATTGAAAGCATATATCAAAACACAACTCGATCAAAGCAATGCTAAACTTGTCGGACAGGAGTAAAAAATATAGCCCAAAAAAGTCACCCCGTTTTCAACAAAACCTGCAATGGAATATTTCCTGGCGATTTTGATGTACCTTCTGATATTCCTTCCTCCACTACTCGTCATAGTGGACTTCCTGAAATTTCTCATCACGGGGAAGCGGCTTTTCAATAAAAACACGGAAAGGGCATTGGGAATAATTGAAACGATGGTCCTGCTTATAATGCCAGTTGCATTTTTAGCGTTAGGTGACCAAAATGAAAACAGTTGTTGTGGCGAGACAGCTATATTTTCACCCGACCACAAATTGACTATTTACGCTTTTATTATAATTTGTCTCATAGCCTATGCTATCTCAAGGTCTAAAAAAGGCATTCTCAGTCCAATTACTGAAGTACTGATCAATTCAATTTTGCTTTTGGGCATCCTCTTTAACACCGCAATTGCTATACAGATTGAAAATGAATTTGCAATTTCCGGAAACTTGCCCATCATTTTGCTTTTTACATTCCAGCTAATTAACAACCAAAAGCAGTTTATGGAGTTGTTCTGTTGCTGCAAACGGACATAAAAAAATTGTCAAGCCAATTCGATATGGTGAAAGACACAACAGTAAAATAATTTGTAACAGGCAGCTTTTGATTGCAAATGCTTTTGAAGAATTAATTGAACAAAAATTTCCTAAGATTCACAAGGTCATCCGCCGCAATTACAACAAAGTCGGGAATGGAATTCATCGTTACTATGGCATTTTTAATAACAAATACCTTGCAGACTTGATTTACCTGATGATGAAACCACTCGAGCTTGTTTTCTGGTTGACGCTTTACACCTTCGACAAACGACCGGAGGATAGAATTGCGCGGCAATATTTGACCGCATCAGACCAGCAAAGCATCACCGAACAGGTAAAAGGAAAAGAACTTGCATGATCTTCCCCGCATTGCTTCTAAAACTCAAAACAACTTTTATCTTTGGATCTGCGAGTTTCTTCACAATAAAATACCACACGCATGTCCACTTCCCGTCGCAAATTCATCCGCCAGACCTCTGCCGCCGTCATTGGCGCGGGCCTGACCTCCATGTTGCCTTTAGACGCCATTGCGCAAATCAAACGCCGCGTTTCGGCCAACGACAAAATCAACGTTGGCCTGATCGGCTGCAAAGGCATGGGTTGGTCAAACATGAGCGCCTTACTGAACAGCGTGCCCGAAGCCCAGTGCATCGCTTTAGCCGATGTGGATCAAAGCGTGCTGGACGAACGGGCGGCCAACGTGGAAAAATTGCGCGGGAAGCGTCCGCAGTTGTTCAAAGACTACCGCAAAATGCTGGAAGTTAAGGATTTGGACGCGGTGATCATCGCTACACCCGACCACTGGCATTGCCTGTGTTTTTGCGATGCCCTTTCTGCGGACAAGCACGTGTATTGTGAAAAACCGCTCGCCAATTCCATCGAAGAATGTAATGTCATGCTGGGTGCCGCAAAACGCGCCGGCAAAATGGTGCAAATCGGCCAATGGCAGCGCAGCGGCGCGCATTACCAACAAGCGTACAATTACCTGAAAAGCGGCAAACTCGGCAATATCCGATTAGTCAAATGCTGGGCCTACCAGGGCTGGATGGAGCCGGTGTCCGTCAAACCCGACAGCGCGCCCCCTGCAGGCGTAGATTATGACATGTGGCTTGGGCCAGCTCCGAAACGCGCGTTTAATCCCAACCGTTTCCACTTCAATTTCCGCTGGTTTTGGGACTATGCAGGCGGTCTGATGACGGATTGGGGCGTGCATGAAATAGACATCGCGCTTTATTTTATGGGCGCTACTGCTCCTAAGTCCGTTATGGCTTCGGGCGGCAAATTAGCCTACCCCGACGACGCTTCCGAAACCCCCGATACCTTGCAGACGGTTTTTGAATACGACAATTTCAATATGCTGTGGGAACACGCTACGGGCATTGACAACGGCAATTACGGCAAAACTGAAGGCATTGCTTTTATTGGAAACTACGGCACGATGGTCGTGAACCGCGAAGGCTGGGAAATCATTCCCGAGACCAAACGAAACGATCAGGGCATCCTGGTATACGAAATCGAAGACTTGCCCGACCAGCGCCGAAGCGGCAATGCAAACTACCTCGCCGAACACCTTAAAAACTTCACTGTGGCTATGCAAGCCAATAACGCGTCCCTGTTGAATTGCGGCATCGAAACGGGCGCCGTGGCAGCCATCAATGCGCACATGGGCAACGTGGCGTTCAAAACCGGAAGAAAAGTGTACTGGGATACGGCGAAAGGCGAGTTTAAAAACGACGCGGAAGCCAATGCGCTGATTAAGGCGCACTACCAGAATGGCTGGAAGTTGCCGAAAGGCTAAACACCTCTCAGAAACCATTCAAGATGCCGGAAAGATGACCTTGACAGGATATTTCATACCCCCATGATGATGGGGTTATGAAATATCAATGGATTTTTTATATTTGCAGCCGTTCTCTGGATGAGAAGCTGTTGAAACCCTCCCCTAATAATTTGCAGTCATCAACCTGATTCATTTCCTCCCCCCTTGGAAATTTCAGGATTGGCCATTTCTGCACCAGAATGCCACCTCCTTGATTTTATAACACAAATACAACGAGTTAATTATGAAGTTTTTAATGAAACTATTCTCCTTGTTATTGGCTGGGCTATTCCCTTTTTGGTTATGTGCCCAACTCCCCAATGTCGGCTTAGTTGTTGATTTGAACTCAGGTACAAATTCCGGCGGCGCCAGCAACTTCATGAAATTGGGCAGCACCATGATTTACAGCGCCTCGGATGGAAGTACCGGCGTCGAGCTTTGGAAAACCGACGGAACAGCAGCAGGCACGGTCTTCATAAAAGACATCCGCCCGGGTACCAGTAGCTCCGGCATCGGCAACATGAGGCTGATGGGCAGTTTTGTCTATTTTACCGCCAACGACGGCACCAACGGCGGGGCCTTGTGGCGTACGGACGGCACCACTGCCGGCACCACCATGGTCAAAGACCTAAACGCATCTACTAACTCATCCAGCAACATAACGGAATTGACCGTTGTCGGCAACAGGCTCTATTTCAGGGGAGATGACGGCGTCAACGGCACCGAACCCTGGATAAGCGACGGTTCTACAAACGGCACCGTCATGCTCAAAAACATCGCACCGGGTTCGGGTAGTAGCTCAGGGTTCAATTGCATCAGCTGCTTTGGCACCTACGAGTTCGTAGAGTTTGGTGGATTCGTCTATTTTAACGCCAACGACCTAAGCAACAGTGGCCAGCAAAACTCCGAATTGTGGCGCACAGATGGCACAACAGGAGGGACTGTTTTGTTTAAAGATAATTATTCTTTAGCTGGCGGCGGTCCTGCCAACCTGGTTAATGCAGGTTCTTTTTTATTTTTCACTTCTGACAACCAGGGCAATACAGGTTCTGAACCCTGGAAAACAGACGGCACGGTTGGCGGTACCGTCATGATCAAGGATGTTTTCAACCCTGGCTTTAATCAAGGTTCCATTTTAGGTGATGTACCCACCATATATATGAATGGCTTCGTTTATTTTGTGGCAGTAGATAGTTATGTCCCCGGAAATTTCAATTTGAATCCGCCACA
>JBJXFD010000553.1:0-11669 GCA_046153985.1 Saprospiraceae bacterium | reverse complement strand
CGTGGCGGATTTCTCCCTCACTGGGGTTGGAATTCCGGGACAGCAGGTCTGCGGCGGTCATAATCATACCGGGGGTACAAAAGCCGCACTGCAATCCGTGCATCTGATGGAATCCTTCCTGCAGGGGATGCAGTTGTCCGTTGGCCATTCCTTCAATTGTGGTAATGCTGGCGCCGTCAGCCTGGACAGCGAGCACCGTACACGATTTGACGGCCTGGCCATCCACATGAACGGTGCAGGCGCCGCAACCACTGGTATCGCAACCAATATGGGTGCCCGTGAGCCGCAGCGTATCGCGCAGGTAATGCACCAACAACAGGCGTGGCTCTACCTCGTGGTGATGGTCTTTGCCATTGACTTTAACATGGATTTTGTTGCCCATATATACTCTGTTTGAATTTGATCCCAAGATAGCTAAGAATTCATGATATTCCAAGTGTACAATTGTAACAAATTTCACTTCTATTCTATTAAAACCAAAAATGCCAGAATTTTTATTGAATGATTCTTTTTATTTTTGAAATATTAATTGCTTTTCAAAAATATAGCTTTGTTTGCTGAACAAACTACACTATGTTTGATTTGATACTTGTTTCGCTTTATCTTCATGTCCATAAACCTTAGTTAGAATATGACGCTCGATGGTAATTATACCCTCAATGCACCCCGCGAAACCGTTTGGGATTTGTTGATGGATCCGGAGGTGCTTGCGAGGATCACTCCGGGCATTACGAGTTTGGAAAAGATAGACGACGATAACTTCAAAGCCGTGGCCCAAATCAAGGTTGGCCCTGTTGGCGGCGCTTTCTCCGGCAAACTCAGTCTGTCCGATCGAAAAAAACCCGAAAGCTTTTCCATAAGCATCCAGCAAAACAGCAAAATCGGCAACGCCAACGCTGTTGTACACCTGACTTTAATGGAAACGGATGCTGGCCAAACCGCCGTACATTACACTGGCGATGTGAAACTATCAGGCATGTTGTCCACCATGGGCGGGCGAGTCATTACTCCGGTTGTAAAAATGTTATCGGAGCAGTTTTTTGAAGCGCTGGAAAAAGAAGCGGTTGTGTTATAAAGCGCGGTATGCCGCCTCTGTATCCGCGTCCATTAGGATGGATTTGTTTGGAATGGCGAAGCGGTGGACGTGTTCAAGGTTTTTTTGCAAAATGGGTTTGCAGCCTTCATTGAACGTTAGGGCCAGGATTTCGTTTTTATACCAAGCAGAAAAAATGACGGGGTTCCCTGGCGTATTTTCAAATACAGGCTGTACAATGACCCATTCATCCGCATTCTTTTTTTCAAAAAAAGCGTCGGTTAAGCTCCGGTAAATTGCCGATTCGATGAGGGGCATATCAGATAGACAAATCATAAACCCATCAGAATCGGCGGAAGCAACCCTAACCCCGGCCTGTATGGAGGTGGTCATACCGACTGCAAAATCAGGGTTGAAGGTGGTTTTGACCGGAAATTTTTCCAGTAACGGCAAGATCCGATCCGATTCGTGCCCCAAAACAACAATAATCTCTTCCGCTCCGGACGCCACTATCTGGTCCAAAGTCGTTTCCAGCATCGTGCGTCCCCGGAAGGGCAACAAGAGCTTATTGGCAGGGCCCATCCGGCGCGACATCCCGGCGGCCAATACAATTACTGTAAGCATCTGATTATGAATATTGAGCTGATTTTCGTATTTTTCATCATTGCCGCCATTTATGCTTCGGCTGGATTCGGTGGGGGCTCCAGCTATCTGGCTGCCATGGCGGTATTCGGTTTGGCGATGGAAACCCTACGCCCTACTGCCTTGCTGTGTAACATTGTGGTCGTTGCCGGCGGCAGTTGGATTTTTTGGAAAAAAGGGTTGCTTGACCTGCGCAAAATCAGTTACATCTGCCTCGCTTCCATCCCTTTGGCGTTTTTGGGCGGACTGACTCCCCTAAAAGAAAAGACCTTTTTCCTGCTGTTGGGCGCCAGTCTGGTCGTTTCGGCCATCCTGATGATTTTCCAGAAAGCGACCACTCATGACCACTCTTCAGAACCTGTTCCCGAACGCCCTTCCTGGCTGCCACCTGCTTTGGGAGGCAGCATTGGTTACCTTTCCGGGGTTGTTGGCATTGGCGGCGGCATTTTTCTCTCACCCCTGTTGCATTTGCTCCGTTGGGATGCCCCGAAAAACATTGCGGCAACGGCCAGTTTTTTCATATTGGTCAACTCGGTTTTCGGTTTTGCAGGGCAGGTTTGGAGCGGAAGGTTCCAACTCGACCCGGCATTGGTTTTCCCCCTTTTGGTCGCCGTGCTGCTGGGTGGGCAAATCGGCAGCCGGTTGAACGTGATGGTCTTCATGCAAACTCAGGTGCGCTGGATAACGGCCATCCTGGTGCTGTATGCCGGAGCGAATATACTTTGGAAAAACTTGGGGTGAGTACTGTTTTTGCCTCGAGTTTTTGTTTTTACCACATAGTTCACATAGGGGTTTTCACATAGGGCACATAGCACAGGGAAGCCGCCTATGTGAACTATTGTGAAAACAACTATGTGGTCTATGTGGTAAAAAAACATTCCTATGTGGTAAAAAACACTTTCATAAGTTTCCGAAAAAAAGCGAGGCATCATTCAGTGCCTGCACAAGCAGATCAATTTCTTCTTTGGTGTTGTAGCAGGTAAACGAAGCCCGAACCGTGCCGGGTATTTCCAAAAAATCCATCAGCGGTTGGGTACAATGGTGCCCCGCGCGTACGCAAATTTGCCGCTGATCCAGGAATGTGGCAAGGTCGTGTGGATGGATATCGCCTAGTAAAAACGAAATAATCCCTGATTTCCGGGGCGCCTGGCCGATGATGCGAAGTCCGGAGATGCTTTGGAGCCGGGTTGTTGCATATTCCAGCAGTTGCTTCACATGCCGGTCAACAGCTTCGCTGCCAGTTTTTTGCAGCCAGTCTATCGCAGCGCCTAAACCGGCAATTCCTGCCAGGTTGGGCGTGCCAGGCTCGAACTTCGAGGGCAGGGGCGCAAAAGTAGTTTGCTCAAAGGTAACGTCCCGGATCATCCCACCACCAAAGTAACTGGGGGGCATCGCTTCGAGCAAATTTTCTTTGCCGTACAAAATCCCTGTACCTGTTGGAGCGAACATTTTATGGCCTGAAAACACCAGAAAATCTGCATCAAGCGCCTGTACATCCGCCGGATGCGTAACGACACTTTGTGCAGCATCCACTAAGACGATGGCGCCGTAGCGGTGGGCCAGCGCAATGATGTCCGCAATCGGATTCAGCGTTCCCAGCGTATTGGAAACATGGGTGATGGCGACTAATTTGATGCGCCCGTTTTCGGCAATCAATTGTTTTTCAAAAAAGGCCAAATCGAGCACCCCTTCGCGGGAAACGGGCGTAACCAGCAGCCGCCCCTGGTTGCGCAAACAAACCTGCTGCCAGGGAATCAGGTTCGCATGGTGTTCCATAGCGCTGATGAGGATGGCATCGCCCGCCGAAAGTTGGTGGGCGGCATAGCTTTGGGCGACGAGGTTGATCCCGGCGGTTGTCCCGCTGGTATAAATGATTTCCCGGACGCTGCGGGCATTCAGGAAACCGCGAACTTTTTCCCGGACGCCTTCGTAGAGGTCGGTTGCCTCTGCAGCTAAGCGGTAGGCGCCCCGGTGAGCATTGGCGTTGTGATATTCGTAGAACAACCGCTCCGCCTCCAACACCGCGTCGGGTTTATGGGTCGTTGCTGCATTGTCCAAATAAACCAATTCCGGGTGATGCCGGAATATCGGAAAATCGTGCCTCATCGGAACCGGATTTATCGCAGAAAAAAAACAAAAATCGGGAAAAACCGGCGCATCCCGCCATCTTTACAACAGTAAAAAAACAAAAGGGTTATCTTTGTTAACAACCAATCATCGCATTTCTAAAATCAACATGCACACCGTTTCAGCAGCAGAAAAAATTATTTTGAACCATGCTCCCGACTTAGGTTGGGAGGAAGTTCCCCTGAGCGACGCACTGGGTCGAATCTTGCGCGAAGACTTACTCGCCGACCGTGATTTCCCGCCTTTTGACCGGGTAACGATGGACGGCATCGCCATCCGGCATGAGGAATTTGTGCAGGGTCGCAGAAGTTTTGCCATCGCAAGCGTTCAGGCCGCCGGTTCGCCGCAACAACAACTTTCGGATCCGGCGGGGTGCATCGAGGTAATGACCGGCGCCATGCTTCCTGTCGGGACGGATACGGTGCTCCAATATGAGCAGCTGAAAATTGAAAACGGCGTGGCAACGCTCCTGGCAGAATCGGTCAATTTCCGGCAGAACATCCACTTTAAAGGCATTGACCGAAAAGTCAAAGACCGCCTTGTTGCAAAAGGCAAAAAGATGGGGCCGGCAGAAATCGCGACGGCAGCGACCGTTGGAAAATCCGTTTTGCGGGTTTCCCGGCTGCCCCGAACGGCCATAGTTTCCACTGGCGATGAGTTGGTGGGGGTTGACCAAACGCCCCTGCCGCACCAGATCAGAAGTTCCAATGCATTTGCTATCCAGGCGTTGTTGCAGGGGCAGTACGGGATCAAAAGCAAGCTGTTCCATTATCCCGATACCCGGGAAGCCATTCAGGCGGGCCTATCGGAGATTTTTGATTCGTTTGATCTGGTGGTGCTGAGCGGCGCCGTTTCGGAGGGAAAATACGATTTTGTACCGCAAATCCTGCAAACGCTGGGGGTAGAAAAATGCTTCCACAAGGTATCGCAGCGGCCTGGCAAGCCTTTTTGGTTTGGCGCATTGGCCGGCAAGGCAGTCATTTTTGCCCTGCCCGGCAACCCGGTTTCGGCGTTCATGTGCGCTTGCCGCTACCTGCTGCCTTTTTTGAGCCACAGCTTGGCAGAAAGTCGGCGCGACCCGGAAATGGCGATGTTGATGGAAAAAGTAACGTTCAACCCGGCACTCACTTATTTTTTGCCGGTTCGGCTCGAATCGGGTGCAGACGGGGTTTTGCAGGCTTATCCGTTGCCGGGGCATGGCTCCGGTGATTTGGCCAATCTCAACGATGCAGATGGCTTTTTAGAACTTCCTTTGGATTCCGATGTTTTTCTACCAGCATCAGTTTTTCCTTTACACCGGTATCGTTTTTAAACTACAAGCAAATGCTGTACGACAACCATGGCCGCCTGATTAATTATGTTCGCCTTGCCGTCACCGACCGGTGCAACCTGCGCTGTTTTTATTGCATGCCGGAGGAAGGGATCAAATTTTCGCCCCGACTGGAATTGCTGAGTTACGAGGAGATGGAACGCATCATCCGGGTTTTGGCCGATCTTGGTGTGGACAAAGTGCGCATCACAGGCGGAGAACCATTTGTGCGGCGCGATCTGATGCAATTTATTGGAAAAATTGCGGCTTTGGATGGCATCAAAAAAATTGCCCTCACCACCAATGGCGTGCTTACTGCCCCGCATGTAAAGTATTTTAAAAGCTTGAAAATCAACTCTGTAAATCTGAGTTTAGATAGCCTTGATCCGGTCCGTTTTTTTGAAGTCACTCGCCGGGACGAATTTCCGGCTGTGATGAAAACCTTAGATGAATTGCTCCTGCACGGCATTGATGTAAAAATCAATAGCGTGGTCATGCAGGGCCAGAACGAACAGGATATTTTGTCTTTGGTGGAAATGACCCGCAAACTTCCGGTCAGCGTCCGGTTCATTGAAGAAATGCCGTTTAACGGATCCGGACAACACTACAAAGAATGGGTTTGGGATTACCGGCGCATCATCGCACACATTCGGGAACAGTACCCTACCCTGCATAAAATTCCCGATCCGCCCCACTCCACCTCCAGCAATTACGCCATTGAAGGACATTTGGGCACCGTTGGCGTCATTGCGGCCTATAGCCGTACCTTTTGCGGCACCTGCAACCGCATCCGCCTTACGCCGCAGGGCCTACTCAAAACTTGCCTTTACGATTCCGGCATTTTTAATGTACGCGATATCCTGCGGGCCGGCGCTAATGACGCCGAACTCGCCGCTCTTTTTCAGGACGCTATCGGCCACCGATTTAAGGATGGGCATGAAGCTGAAGCCAACCGGTTTATGAATGGGCCCGTGACGGAGAGTATGGCGACGATTGGGGGGTAAGGGGCAAGAGGGGGTCACCTTGGGTGTGTTTGAAAAAAATCAGCCAGCGCTTTCCAGGATAAGGTCGCGCATTTATCCCGCCCCGGAAAATTTTTGGCAACGGTGAATGCAATGGTTTCCGGATCCGTTGAAGTAAGGGTGTCTGCGCCTGCCGAAACAGCCCGAAGGTATTGTTCAGTTATTTCTGCAATAGCCTCCAGTGGCTGTCCCTGAATTTTTTTCATCAGCACCGACGAAGCGGCTTTCGACACCGCGCAGCCGTAGCCGGAAAACGTGGCTTTCGTAACGGCGCCGTCTTCAATATCAAAAAAGAGTTTGAATTTATCACCGCAGAGCGGGTTGTAGGCTTCAATGACAAAACCAGCGTCCGGGCGGCTTTCAAAAAACAGCGGCGCGTTGTTGTGTTCGGCGATGACGCCCTGGTAGAGTTTGGCAAGGTTTTCTTCCATGCGCTACAAGTACTGATTTTTTACCGCAACGATTTGCGCCATAATGCTCAGGGCAATTTCCTGGGCAGAACGCGACTTAATCGGCAAACCAACCGGGGCATGTATGCGTTTGAAGTCCTCCTCAGAAAAACCGGCGCTTAAAATCCGTTCCCGGCGTTTTTCGTTGGACGCTTTGCTCGACAGCGCGCCAATATAAGCCACACGGGATCGCAACAGCAGGTGCAGGGCTTGGTCGTCAATCTTGGGGTCATGCGCCATAACAACCGCGAACGTATACTCGTCGAGCGGAAAATCGGGGAGTACTTCAGCCGGGTAATCTTTGAAAATTCGATCCGGGGCTGTTGTGAAATGCGTGTTTTGGGCAAAAACTTCGCGCGGGTCAATTACGATCGTTTCAAAACCCAAATAGTGCCCAAGGTGGACCAACTCGGCTGAAGCGTGCGCGGCCCCGATAACGAACAACTGGAGTTTGCGTGGAAAAACCCTTAAAAACCAGCGGGCCTCGCCGACCGTCACGATTTGGCTTTTGCGTTCGCGCCAGGCCCGCAATGCGTGTTCGGTCAGTTCAGGCGACATCGTTGACGCCGCACCTTGTTCTTCGGGCTGGAGCAGGGCATAACCATGCGCGCCTTCATCAATGCGCGTTGCCCAAACGCAACTTTTATTTTCGGCCAAACATTGGCGCAGCGTTTGCCAAAACCCGCTGTCTTTACAACCGGGGAATTGTTCCAGAAAAACCTCGATTGTACCGCCGCAAGTCAGGCCCACCGACCAGGCATCGTCGTCGCTGACCCCAAACCTGAGTTGTTTGCCGGCGCCGCCCGCCGTAGTCGCTTCAGATTCGCGCAAGAGCGTGCCTTCCACGCAGCCGCCGGACACGGAGCCGAGCATTTCCATGGCAGGCCCAACAAACATGGTGGTTCCGACCGGGCGCGGCGCACTGCCCCAGGTACTGATGACGGTTACGGCGCTGAAGGGTTTTCCTGCTTCGAGCCAGCGATCCATTTCTTGCAAATATTCGCGCATAGTCTGTTGATTGGCAATTTGATGTGAATGAATTCAGGGGTGGGCGGCAACCCAGGTTTCTCCGTCTTCAAAAATTTCTTTTTTCCAGATCGGCACAGTTTGTTTCAGGGTATCAATGCAGTATTGACAAGCCTCGAAAGCGGCCTTCCGATGTGCGGCGCTTACCGCAATGACCACCGGAATGTCGCCGATGTCCAGCACCCCGGTTCGGTGGTGGATGGCTATTTTTAATACAGGAAAACTGGCCAGCGCAGTTTCGGCAATTTTTTGCATTTCTGCAATCGCCATGGGTGCGTAAGCTTCAAATTCCAGGCGTACAACCGCTTTGGCCTGCGTTTTGTTGCGAACGGTGCCGATGAAAATCACGGTTCCACCAGCATCGGGGCCACCGACGAAGGCTTCGCAAGCCCCCGTGGAAAGGGGCGTTTCCGTCAAAAGAATATTAATATTATCCATACGATTATCCCCATAACGCCTCGGGGTAGATCCCATTGTCAATAAATTTGCGGAAAGCCGCTTTCACCGGCGCTTTGTCTTCCTGATAAGTGACGCCATACCATTGGTCATTGCAGGGAATGACTTTCAGTTTTATTTCGCCTGTTTTGATCTGGTGGCTGACGATGAGGGGTATAAAAAACTCTGCTTTGGGGTTTTCGGCGTTGTCTCTCACAAATTCCACAAAAAGGCGCTTCGTGGTTTTGAAAATAGACGGGTGGAAACCCCAAAAGTTCATGGAAACCAAAGTTTCCGGGCCCAGCAGGTGGCGACCTTCGGCGTCTTCGTAAAAGATGCCGTTGTCGGTGCGTTCGATTTTGGTGCGCTCGTTGATGTCTGTGAGGTAGTAATTTTCATCCATGTCGCATACGCCCCGGGATACGGTTCCGTGGTCGGACAAGGTATTGCTGAGGACGTAACCGATCATGCCGTAGTGATCGGGCGTGCATTGGTTTTGCAAAAACCCGGCGATTTCCCGAAAAACCTCAACCCCGTAATAGTCATCGGCGTTGATCACCGCGAACGGCTCCTGGATGGCATTTTCCGCTACCAGTACCGCGTGGCCGGTGCCCCAGGGTTTTTGCCTGTCGGGCCATTCCGAGATGCCTTCTATGGGACTATTGAGTTCCTGAAAGACGTATTCTGTGGCGATAAGGTCGTCGAATTTGCCGCCGAATTTTTCTTTGAATGCTTCTTCGATTTCTTCGCGGATCACAAAAACAACTTTTCCAAAACCGGCGCGGATGGCGTCGTAGATGGAGTATTCAATGATGGCTTCACCATTGGGGCCAACACCGTCAACTTGTTTAAGGCCACCATAACGGCTGCCGATGCCAGCAGCAAGAATGAGGAGAGTAGGTTTCATCAATTGCAATTTGGATGCAAAATACGCATTACAATTTGATTTTTTTCAAGCGCTCCATATCGCGTTTATTATCCCGTTCCTTAATGGTGTCCCGTTTGTCATACGTGTGTTTACCCTGTGCCAGCGCAATTTCCAATTTTGCAAAACCGCGATCATTCACATACAACCGATAAGGAACAATGGTGAGGCCTTTTTCTTTCACCTTGCGCTCTAATTTGCGGAGTTCGCCCCGCCGCAGGAGGAGCTTGCGCACCCGACGGGATTCGTGGTTGAAATAACTCCCGCCAAACTCGTATTCGGAAATGAACATGCCCCGGATGAATAATTCACCTTTGTCGAACAAACAAAAAGCGTCTTTGAGGTTTGCGCTGCCTTTGCGGATGGATTTGATCTCCGTGCCCACCAGCATAATACCCGCTTCGTACGTATCCAAAAATTCGTATTCGTGCCGGGCGCCCCGGTTGAGGATTTCTATCTTTTTTGCTTTCTTCTCTGCCATCGCTTGCTTCAGTTTGTATATGCAGGTAACAGGGCCCTGCGATGCGGAATAACCGCACGAGCCCTGAATAAGTTCTACCAGCAGCAAAATTTGCAATAATCTCCGATACGCGGGTTATTTCAATCGCACTGCTGTGCCATAAGCCAATATTTCCGACATCCCCTGCATGATGGACGAAGTGGTAAAGCGCACATTCACGATGGCGTCGGCGTCAATGCGCTCGGCGTCGGCAACCATGCGGTTAATGGCTTTTTCGCGCGCATCCGCCATCAGTCTGGTGTACTCGCTAATCTCACCGCCGACAATGTTTTTAAATGCGGCCATGATGTCGCGCCCGACGTGACGTGCCTGCACCGTGCCGCCTCGGACGATGTCAATAACTTCTTCAATTTCCCTTCCGGGTATTGTTTCTGTTGTTGTAATGATCATGTGTTTTCCGTTTTAATTATCCCCACTGGCAAACGATGCCACCCATCAGGGCAAGGCATATAATCCAGTAACCGGCGTTGATGGCGATGTACTTGAAGCCGTGGCGCTCGAACAGGGCATTCACACTCAAAACCGGAAGCGCGAAAAGAATACCGGCAATTGTTCCGTGTAACGCCCCGTGTTTAAACGTTCGGTAGTAACTTCCAAAGCGGTTCTCGAAATCGGCCAACCATTTGCCCAATTCCGAAGCGGGGTCTTTTGCGCTGGCTTCGTCTGCCAGAATGGAATAAACATGCATCTGGTGGATCACGATGGAATAGAGCGCCAAAGAAAGGAAAAAGCTGAAAAGCAGGGTCAATCCGAAAATTACCCCCATGTTGGCGCCCTTCATTTTTTCTTCTGTTAAGCCGCTGGCATTCATCCAGGCAGTGCCCAACACTTTCGGGTTGTACCAGACAGCCCCAATAATCAACGGAACAAGCGCTGCTCCGATCATAGCTAACCAGTTAGGTATCATTTGTAAAGCATTAATAGTGAGTGAATAAGAACAATAAATCCTTCTTTTTTTTAAAATGCGCATTTCGTTGCACATCATTTGAGCCGGCCTTTTCGGCCAATCAAGGATAAATATAAGAAACTGTTGTGAATACAAATATGCGCGTCAAAAAAGAGCACGCCGTGCTTGGACGGATTTTGTTATTTTTGCACCAATCAAAACCAACACGAGATGTATAGACCCGATGCGGAAATTTTGGATGACTTTGTCACACGCGCACTGGCGGAAGATGTAGGCGCTGGCGACCATACGACCTTAGCTTGTATCCCCGCTGATTCTGTGAGCAATGCCAAGTTGCTGGTTAAGGATGTTGGCATTGTTGCCGGCGTGGAAGTTGCTGCTTTTATTTTCAACAAAGTGGCCCCGGAAGCGGAGGTCAGGATTCATATTCAGGATGGCTCGCCCGTTCACGACGGCGATATCGTTTTTGAAGTTTTCCATTGCAATACCCGCGCCTTGCTGATGGCCGAGCGGTTGATTCTTAATACAATGCAGCGCATGAGCGGCATTGCCACCCTGAGCAACAGCTTCGCTTTTGAAGTAGAGGACCTTCCGGTGAAAATTTTAGATACCCGCAAAACCACGCCCCTCATTCGCTTTCTCGAAAAATGGGCAGTTGAACTGGGTGGATGCTACAACTACCGCGACGGGCTGTACGACTGGATCATGATTAAGGATAACCACATTGACGCCTGTGGCGGAGTGGGCCCCGCAATCGCCCAGGTTGCTGCTTATCAGAAAGCCAACGGCCTGAAACTGAACGTAACGGTAGAAGTTCGCAACCTGGTCGAGTTGTCGGAAGTGCTGGAAGCAGGCAATGTTACCCGAATTCTTTTCGATAATTTTGAATGGATGCTGCTAAAAGAAGCAGTTGCTACTGTAGACAAACGCTATGAAACGGAAGCTTCGGGCGGCGTCAATATCCACAATGTGCGCTTGGTGGCGCAAACGGGTGTAGATTATGTCTCGGTGGGGGCATTAACGCATTCGGCCACAAGTCTGGATATGAGTTTGAAGATTGTGAAGTGACTTGAAAGTGACCGGGTGACTTGGAGTCTAATGTCGTCAACTTAGCGCCATGAAAGACCCTGCAAGGGTCAAATGTGAATAGCCCCCGATGCAATCGGGGGAAAAGTGGAAGAGGTGAGTAACGGGCAACCCCGAATGGGGTTGAATATTAGGGTGTGACGCATTAACAGTCAACCCCATTCGGGGTTGCCCGTTACAATTCGTTT
>JBJXFD010000550.1:0-3046 GCA_046153985.1 Saprospiraceae bacterium | reverse complement strand
AAAAACCATTCGTTATCAGCAAAAACAGGATTTAGTGGTGAGTGGCGTCATGCGAGACCTGCCCCGCAATAGTCATCAGGAAATTGATTTCCTCGCCAATCACCGTAAAGCGGAGGAACTCATCGGTTATAAATTCGATGGATTTTGGGATGGCATGCATTACACCTATGCGTTGTTGTCGAAAGGAAGCACGGTTGCAGCATTGAATCAGCGCGCACAAGACCTCATCAAAGCCAGTGGCGACCCCTATGGGCAGGGCTGTTAAGTTCTAATCAAGTCAATAATTAGCTGGGGATTGGTTTGGAGCGTTTCCAAAGCATATTTGATGGATGTCCAACCGTTTAATTTAATACAAGAGCAAGCATAGTTTCGATATAAGGCATTCATTTTAAATGTTTTATAATTGTGAAATTTGGTAGCATCCTCCCTCAGGATGACATCCTTGACCCAGTGCAATTGATTCTCCACTGCCCAGTGCCTTCGGATGATTTTTTGAAAACGTTCGGCATCGGTACACCCTAAGCTAGTAATGTAATAATGCACGGACTCAGCGGTTTGCCCTTTGAGGGTTCGCGTTCGTCTAAATTCAATGACCCCATGCAATCCTGCATAGTTTTGGCGCAATTCCGCACCCGGTTCATACAAACTCAAGGCGCGTTCTTCTCGGCGTCCCTTTTGTTGTTCCACCCAATGACTTTGGCTAATACAGTCGTTTTGTACCACACAAGCTTTGACCCATCGCGTCAAGGCTCTCTTACGGTGTTTGACTTGAATGACATAATCGTTGCCAGAGCTGATTATCGTCTCCAATGTTTTTTTGAGTCATGTCTGGCATCCAAAGTAAAGACCCCTTGCTGGATGCCCAGCATCTCGATGAGCCGTCGAGTCACTTGGGTTTCCCCTTCCTCCTTATTTTCATATGCCAAAGCACCTACTACCAGTTGCTGGTCCACACAAAAAGCATGCACAAAGGCGATGAAATTTTGTTCCTGAGACGTACCCGCCTCTACACTCCCTTTAATGGATTTAGCATCCAAGGCAATGACTTTATCTTCCGGTCCTGATACCGCATACTTGGACATCGCCCACTGATGAAGCGCTTTTTGAAACGCTTCTAAATCTACTCCCTCTATAATTGCCGTCAACGACACATGGCTTGGTACCCCGTGTTGTAAATCAAATGCCTTGGTTAAGAGCCCTTCCTGATTCTTACAAAAGCGCGCCACGCTCCGATACCCGACACAACCAGCCATTGTTCCCATCAGCATCATTGCCAAGGTTTTGTCTAGTGGGTAGCGAAGACCCTGCTTTCTTCTTTTATCTTTTAGCGTAGATAAATAATGTAAAATGCTGCTCATTGCTTTTTTTGAACAATATACTTCTTTTCTTTAGAACTTAACAGCCCTGCCCAATGGGGTGATTTGGAAACCAAATTTTGTTCCGCTGCGCGATATTTACTTGCGGCAAGCCCTTACTGGGAAAGTAAAGTCCCAAAAAGCCATTCAATACGTTTCTATTTTCTCCCTAGTGGCAATCGTTGTGTTGCTCTTAGCTTGTTTCAACTACATCAACCTGGCGACGGCGCGTGCCACCAAGCGTGCTAAAGAAGTAGGTGTAAAAAAAGCGCTTGGCGCAGAGCGGTGGCAATTATCGAAACAATTTCTGAGCGAATCCTTGATATTTGTGGTTGTAGCATTTGCGATAGCGGGTATTTTATTACAAATAACATTGCCTTATTTTAATGAAATAACGGACAAGACACTACGAATCAACGATTTAATGACCTTGCAAAATGGATGCCTTGCAATCACTTTATTATTAATTATTACTTTAATTACCGGACTTTATCCGGCTTGGATACTCTCTGGCTTTCGCCCAATAGAGACCTTGAAAGGAGTCTTTAAAACCAGCGGCTCGGCTGCTTATTTTCGTAAAGGATTGGTTGTCACGCAATTCGTCGCTTCCATCATCATGATTACTTGCACGATTATCGTAGTCCATCAATTACAATTCATTCGCAAAAAAGATATTGGTTATAATCGCGAACAGGTTTTAACCCTTAATTTTCAGGGTGATTTACCCGCGAATCAGCAGCAGGTTTTTAAACAAGAAATTAGCGCGCTCCCTTTTGTAAAAACGGCTTCCTTTACGAGTAATCTTCCGGGCAATGTGATAGGTGGCAACAAACTCGTCCCCGATTATTTACCAACCGGCACCGATTTAGGCATTCAATTCATGTTTGCGGACGATAGCTATCTGGAGGCATTGGGCATTCAACTCACAGAAGGTCAAGCATTTACCAAAGGTACTACCAATAACAATACTGAATTTTACATCAACGAAGCCGCAAAAAAACGCTTTGGTTGGAAAGAAGGCGCACGTCAAAAACTCGGTTATTACAACTACGCGTACACAGCGGACGGCGGCTATCAGGAAGTGCCAGTGACTGGTACGGTCGTCGGCGTCATAAAAGATTATCATACCCTTTCCCTGCGCAATACCATTGAGCCTCTGCTCATTGTGCGCTACAATGAGCCACTCGGCAATCTTGCTATTAAAATTCAAGGCGGCAAAATGAAAGCTGCCGTGGACGCAATAAATGCGAAATGGACGGCGGTTTTTCCAGGTGTCCCTTTTGAATACCGCTTTTTGGATGAAACGTTCAACGCAAATTATAAAACGGACGTCCGGACCGGACATGTATTGGGCATCTTCGCAGCCTTCGCGATACTCATTTCCTGTCTGGGGCTATTCGGGTTGGTCGCCTTTGCCGTCGAGCAACGCACCAAAGAAATCGGCGTACGCAAAGTGCTGGGTGCGAGTGCACCGCAAATTTTAGTGCTGCTTTCCCAAGACTTTATTCAATGGATATTTCTTGCCGCAATCATTGCCTTTCCCATTGCCTGGTATGCGATGAATCAATGGCTGGCAGATTTCGCGTATCGTATTGATATTCAGTGGTGGATGTTTGCGCTAGCGGGTGTGGCGGCGATTGGCGTAGCGTTGTTGACGATTAGTTTGCAGGCGGTGCGGGCAGCAGTGGCGA
>JBJXFD010000289.1:0-24004 GCA_046153985.1 Saprospiraceae bacterium | reverse complement strand
GTGTGCCAGTTTCGTCCAGGGTATAGTAGGCTTGTGCAAAAACGCTTTTGGGGATGCTTTCGGAAAATACGCCCCACTTGATTTGATAAGTGTGTTGATCTTCCCGTTTGAGAAAACGGCGGGGGTCCACGTCGCTGATGATCCGGCACGAAATGACTTCCTCTGCTGCAAATCCCAGGGCTATTCCGCTGCCAGGGTACACAACGATACTGGTTTTTTCCTTGGTGAGGGGGTCGGAAATAATAAAGGTATCCAGCTCACTTTTTGGAGCATCATCCAAAATTCCCCAGGCGCTGAACTGGATAATGGCGCCCGGTTTGATGTTGTCGTATTCTTCCTCCAAACGCTCCCGCAATTGATTGAAATTGAGCGCATCACTGCGGTCAGCCCACAAGCGAAGCAAAGGGTCTTGCTGATTAAAAATACCCACGTTCCATTGCTCCGGTTTACGGAAAGTTTGATTGGTATATTCTATTTGTGGTTCTGACAATAACATATCCCAAAATTCCGCTACGGTCATAAAGCGTTTTTCACCTTGAGCAAACGTGTTTTTGCCCCAGTGGACAGCACTTACGCCATACCTTCTTGCTTCAGACTTCGGGTGAAACTGAAACTCCGAGGGCCCGATCAGCAGGGTTACGCTTCCGTATTTTCCATCAGGGAGGTAAATCTTTTCAATGATCATGCGGTCGCCTTCTTTCAGGATTTTTGCAACACCCTGGAGGGGTTTCAGGCATGCCTGGTATACTTCGGGCTTTATGTAGTCGCTGCTCACCGTGATGCCGCTGACCTCAAGGGTAAGCGTTTCCTGAAGGGTTTCGCCGTTCCAAAGCCGGGGTTCCCGTTTAATGGCTTCCCAGACAGCCTCCGGAGAAATCCGCATTTCCGAGGTATAACCATCGCCGGGTTTATCGTAAGTAAACCGCGCTTCCAGGCCGCCCCAGTATAAAATATAAGGGCAAGGCTCCTGTTGGGTGCTTTCGGATTGGTCAAACCATTCGACGGCCCCGGCGGGTATTGCTAATGGGAAAAACGCCAACAGGGCAATGAGAAGATTCCGGGATAAGGCGGCGGAACCCGATTTCTTTAAAAGGTTAGCAGACAGGGTGGATAGCAGTGGTGGCATATACAGTGCATTGTTTTAAAATTACGCGAAGTTTCACGGAGCAGGCATAAGAAACTCCGTGAAACTCCACATTAAAATGCACAATAACCTGAATTGTTACACCTAATTATTCTACTACTAACTTCGCACTACCCACACCAAAAGGCATTTCCAGCCGGATGATGTAAACGCCCGGCGTATTCAGGGCTTGTGCCGGAATTTCCAGCTTGTTTTCGCCAGGTTCAATGGCTACTTTTTTTGCGAAAAGCTGCTTGCCTTCTAAATTGGTCACGGTCAATATGCCTTCGCCTGCTTTTTGCACGCTTACGGTTGCATTGGCAGCCTGTTGCGCGTTAACGGGGTTTGGACTGACGCTTAGTTTTACCGTAAAAATGCCTCCTTTTTTGGCGGTAGCAGGCAAAGCTGGCTTTGGATCTTCATCCCGCACTTCCAGTTCAAAGGTGAACTGCGTGAGGTCAATATCCCCATATTGGAGCCAGATGTCATCCAAGTTTTCCAATTTGGGTCGAATGGCATCAAATTCAGGTACAGTAAGGGTAAATCGAGCCAAATGCTGATCGTTGTCTATTGCCAGGGTTTCCGCTTCTTTAACAGAGAATTTTACGCCATAATTCGGCTTATTGTTAGCGCCCATTGTCATTACAACGTAGCGCACCGGATTCTCCCTCGCTTGAAGCCCCGTAATTTTTACTACTTCACCTGGTTTAAGTTCTTTTTCAAGTTTTTCAATGAGGTCGGCAGGCACGGTTCCATTTTCAATCAACTTGCCATCGCCATTGTAGCTGATGGTGAAATTGAAGTCATCCAACGGGATTTTCCCTTGAAAGAATTGTGGTTTTTCCCGGAGCATCAACAGGATTTCTTTTTTGGTAAACTGATTGCTCCACATGGTGATGCTGCCATCGCCATGTATGCGGTTTCCTAAACCTTTGGAGATATAGGATTGTGCAAAAACACTTCTGGGGATGTATTCTGTTAAGGCACTCCATTTAAAGGTATAATCTTTCAAGTCTTCTACTTTCAGAAAGCGGCGTGGATCGAGATCCTTCACAATTGAAAGGGAGATCAATTCTGTGGCAGGCAGGAGGTTGACGACACCACCGCTTTTCGTAATGATCTGGACGGTCTCTTCGTAAGTAACTGGGTCGAAAGTAATGATGGTATCCAGTGTTTCCGGCGAAGCCTCGTACGCTTGTAATTCCCAGGCGCTAAATGAAAGCATGGCTCCTGGCTTGATGGTCTCGGTTTCCTGGCCCAAGCGTGCGCGGAGTTGCTCCGTACTTAGGGCGTCTATCCGGTCTGCCCTTGCCCGGATGACCGCACCTTTTTCGTTGTAGAGGGCGACATTCCAGGCTTTGGGTTGCACCTCTTTTTGGTCAGAAAACCGAACAAGTGCTTCGGATTGCAACATTTTCCAAAATTCGGAAACCGTTACGTACCGCTTTTCACCTTGCACAAAAGTTTTTCCTCCCCAAAAAATGGATGTTATTTCGGGCTTGACAACGGGTGTCGGTGCAACGGCTGATTTTTCAATGACTATCGTAATTTGTCCTTTGGGGCCTTCCGGCAAACTGATGTTGCTGATAACAACCTGATCGCCTTCCTGTAGCACTTTTGTATTGCTTCTTAAGACAATTTGAATGGTTTCGTACACTTCCGGGCGGTTGTAATCACTGCTGACCGAAATGCCGTTGAATTTGAAAGAAAGCCGCTGGGTCAGTGTTTCCCCGGTCCACAAGCGTGGTTCCTGCTTGATTGCTTCACGCAGCGCTTCAGCAGTCAGGTTCAGCGTTGCCTTGTATTGATCGGCGTGTTCTTCATAATTCAGCCGTACTTCAAAATTTCCCCAATAAAAGATATAAGGCTTCGGTTCAAAGCGTTCAGCCGGCTTGTCGCCCAATACAACTGTTTCAGAGAGCGTATTCGCGTACGTTTCGAGTAGGGCAGTTGCATTCCGGACTTCCGGTAGTTTGTCCGCCAATCGGAAAGAAAACAAGAGCATCAGCGTTGCAAACAAAGGCAAAGCGAGCAGGTATTTTGCCCGGCGGAGCGGGCGGGAAGGCTGTTTGGCCATCATAATCAGACGTTTTTGAATGAGAGAATGAAAGGTATTGACCAAACCGGGTTGGGCCCCGTTCCCGGTGGAATGCTGCCGCACCAGCAGGGCGGCATAAGCGTAGCGTTGCCGCGTCCGGCGCACTACGTAATCGTCAGCAATATATTCGTGTACCTCGCGCAGGCTGCGGCGGTACGCGTAGAGCAGCGGGTTGAACCACTGCAGTGCAATCAAGAGTTCAATAAAAATCAAATCTAAGCTGTGCCACTGCCGCACATGCACCAGCTCGTGCTCGAAAATAAGTTGGCGGTCTTCATCGGCTAAGTTTCCTGGATTCCAGAAGACGAAGCCGAAAAAAGAGGCAATCGGTGTTTCGGCAGGCCCGGAGGCTAAGACAAACCCATCGCGCGCCTCTTTTTTGCATAGCCGGATAAAGCGTGCCAGTCGGTAAATCTGAACCAAAAGCCGCAACAGGAACAAGGCGCCTACCAGGATATAAATCCACCAAACCACAGTACCCAGTGATAGCGTCCAAACCGGTTTCTCCAGGGTTTGTCCGATCAGGCGGGGCGCGACTTGCAGGCGTTCTACCACCACCGGCCATTCAACAACGGGCGCAGAAATCGCTTCCACAGCCGGTTCTGAAGTGCCAATCTGTACCTCCTGTTCCAGCCGGATGTTTAGGGCAGGCGCCACAAAAGCCAGCAACGGCGCCAACAGGAGATACCCCCGGTTGAACTGGAAAAAACTTTCCCGCCGCAACGCCAGGTGGTAAAAGGCGTACAGCAGCGCGAGGCAGATGGAAGATTCGATGAGGTACTGCATGTTGGTTACTGGTTAATTGTTATTGGTTATTGGTCTGTTCTGGCTCCGGCGGATGGTTGCTGGTTATTAGTGTACTGGTTAATTGTTACTGGTTATTGGTTAGTTGCAGGTTGATTGTTGTTCGTTTGGAGTTCATTTGGAGTTCGGAACATGATCAAGCCGAGAGCTAACGATCAACGCTCAACAAACAACGATCAACTTTTTTTCCTGATTTCTTCCAGCAAGCGGTTGATCTCCTCTGTATCCATTTTTTCTTTTTTTACAAAATAAGAAAGCAGTTCCGCGGGCGAGCTGTCGAAAAAATTGTCTACTACATGCTCCAGGACGTCCGCGCGATAGTCTTCCTTTTTCAGAATGGGGTAGTAGCGGTGCGTTTTGCCAAAAGCTTCGTAGCCGATCAGGCCCTCTGCTTCTAATTTGCGTACGATTGACGATACCGTATTGTAAGGCGGCTTCGGTTCTTCCAACGCGTTCAGGATGTCGTTCACAAAAGCGTGTTCCAAGCGCCAGAGGATCGCCATGACTTCTTCTTCTTTGTGCGTTAGCTTTTTCATAGGTGGATAATGATGTATGGGTTGATTGGTTACAAAGGTATAACTAAAATTTAGTTAATCAACTAAAGTTTAGTTAAAGTAATGGTTTTTTTTACCCGATAGTAGGAGAGCAGGTCTGGAAAAGTCTGCAATTAGCAACTGATCATATAACTCTTTACTTCCAAATTGTCAAAAAGTGCAGATGTGACAAATTTTAAAAATTTGTCACATCTATAACACGCAAATTCAACATATGAAAAGCAGCATACCACTTACAGAATGTCCGGCTGGAACATACTGGGTTCAAATTCGGAATGAAAACGCCAAAGTCGTCTCATTGGTCCTTTCTGTAAAATAAGTCTTTCATCAAACCATCATCTTTTCTTCCGATTAGTTTGTTTGCCATATACAGATTAACTGAATTGAGAGATGAGCCTAATATACCCAATCAAAGATCCCCATACCCTGTCCGTTGAAGGAATTCTGGACGCTTTTCAGACGGATGCCAACGCCGGACTCAGCGCATCTGAAGCAGCAAAGCGCATAAAAGATTTTGGCCCCAATATCTATCAGGCCCAAAAACAGAAAAGTATCTGGCGCATGCTCCTCCAGCAATTTATCAGCCCCATTGTTTATTTGCTGATCGTTGGCGCAGCCGTATCGTTTTATTTTCAGGATTATATGGAGGCGGTCGCCATTCTGGTGGTGATTTTCCTCAATGCCGCGATCGGATTCGGGATGGAATTGCAGGCCCGAAGTTCCATGAATGCGCTGAGGCAAATGGATGTGATCCACTCCAAAGTCATCCGGGGTGGGAAAACCCGGGAAATTCCCTCCGAGCAGATCACGCCGGGCGATGTGGTCGTGCTGGAGGCAGGCGATGTAATTCCGGGGGATGGCCGTTTGGTGGAATTGAATCAATTGAAATGCGACGAATCTTCGTTGACCGGAGAGTCGGTTCCTACCGAAAAAAATACAGAAAAACTGCCTAAGGACACCGCGCTTGGCGACCAATTCAACATGGTGTTTAAAGGCGCTTCGGTGATGAACGGGAATGCAAAAGCGGTGATTACGGGGATTGGTCAAAATACGCAATTGGGCGCCATCACAGCATTGGTGGAAGGGGCGGGAGAAACAGCCACCCCGTTGGATAAAAAGCTCAATGCCCTGAGTACCAAACTAATTTGGGTCACCCTGATCATGACGGCTATTTTTGCCATCACGGGATTTATTCAGGGAAAAGCATGGGTGCTGATCTTAAAAACGTCTATTGCTTTAGCGGTGGCCGCCATTCCGGAAGGTTTGCCCATTGTAGCCACGGTCGCCCTGGCTTATGGCATGCTCCTGATGGCGAAACGCAACGCCATCGTCAAAAAATTGTCTTCGGTAGAAACCCTCGGCAGCACCAACGTGATTCTGACCGACAAGACCGGCACCTTAACCGAGAATAAAATTCGCGTCGCCGCTTTTTCTTTTCCGGAGGAGCAATTCAAGGTACACATCGAAAAAAAAGCCTTAAAATTTGAGGACGGGGAGATTAAAAAAAGCGAGGAAAACTTTGAAAAACTGCGATTGATCGCCGCCTTGTGTAACAATGCGCCGCCGAAAATAAAAAAAAGGAAAAAGAAAATATCGGGCGATCCAATTGAAATTGCGCTCATCCAATTAGCCAATGCCTCAGGATCGTCTGCGGAGGCGCTGCAAAAGGAATACGAGCGCATTTCTGAAGTCCCGTTTAGTTCAGAAGACAAGATCATGGGCACTTTGCACAAAGCCCCAACTGGTCATTTCGTTGCTGCTAAAGGCTCTGTTGAGGACTTATTGGAAAAATGCAGCCAGATACAGTCAGGTGCATCCATCAAAAAATTGAGCAAGGACAAAATAAAGGACGTGCTGTCCGAATCCGAAAAAATGGCCGCTGACGGGCTTCGGGTTCTGGCGTTTGCTTATAAAGAAGACACGCAGCTCGAAAAAACCGATTACTTAGCCGACTTGGTTTACATAGGCATGATCGGTTTTTTAGACCCACCCCGTTTAGACATCAAACCCGCAATCGCTTCCTGTCGGAAAGCGGGCATCAAAATTGTCATGATCACCGGCGACCACCCGCTCACCGCCCTCAATATTGCCCGGCAGACCGGCTTAGTGGACGAAGACGAAGACCATGTCATCACAGGCAAAGACCTGCCCGATATGGATTCCCTGTCTGCGGCATGGAAAAAAAAGATCCTTTCCACCGCCATATTTGCCCGCACCACCCCCAAGCAAAAGCTCGATATCGCAGTCCTCTATCAAAAGGCGGGCAACATTGTTGCCATGACCGGCGACGGTGTAAACGATGCACCAGCCCTGAAACAAGCAGACATCGGGATCGCCATGGGCCGGAGCGGTACGCAGGTAGCCAAAGAAACGGCCAGCATTGTGCTCAAGGACGACTCGTTCACCTCAATCGCGGCGGCAGTCTCACACGGCAGGGTGATTTTTCAAAACATTCAAAAATTTGTAGTCTACCTCGTTTCCTGCAATTTGAGTGAGATATTTATTGTGACCGTGTTGGGTTTTCTGGCTCCTGCATCCACCTTGCTTCCTTTGCAGATCTTGTTTTTAAACATGGTGACCGATATTTTTCCTGCCCTGGCGCTTGGCGTTGGCAAAGGAGACGAATCGGTGATGAAAAAACCACCCAAAGACCCGGAGAAGAACATCATTTCCAAAAAGGGCTGGATCATGATCTCCTCGTATGCTTTTGTCATCACCTGCACGGTAGCTTTGGCGGTGGTCTATTGCCAACAAGTTTTAAAAACGGATGATCTGGTAACCAACAATGTCGCGTTTGTCACTTTAGCCCTTGCCCAACTCTTTCACGTGTTCAATATGGCTTCCGCCAATGCACGGTTTTGGATCAATGACATTACCAAGAATAAATTCGTGTGGCTGGCAATTTTACTTTGCGCAGGGTTATTACTGCTCGTTTTTGCAATTCCTCAAATGCGGGAGGTGTTGAACCTGGCAGCGCTTACAGTAGAAGTATGGCTGGTTTGTTTGGTGGCCAGTTTGTTGCCGTTGGTGCTTATTCAGGCTTACAAATTGATTTGGAAAAAGAAGTCTTAGAGCTTGTTCGGAAATTCGTCAATTGGTCGGATTCTGATATTTCTGTAAAACACCTCCGCACCCTCCGACTGAATTTGAATTTTTCCTTTCGTCAGGGGGACCATGTTTTTGCCTTCGGGCCGGCGGGATTGGTAGAGCACCATGACCACTTTGCCGTTCAAAACATGAACAGCCGTGTCACCGAAGCAATACAAATCAATTGTATTCCACTCACCGGAAGGTTTTTCTGCATCAGTAGATTTGATGCAACGACGGCCAGGGGGAAAGTTCATCAACGCGCCTTTCGGGTCGTATACCCATTCTTTTTCGCCCTGTTTTTTTGCCGGAATGTCGAAAACCGCACCAAAAACGCCCCAATAGTCTCCGCAGTTGCCTTCCTGTACTTGAAATTCCTGTGATTGCATCCATAAACCATGCTCAGCATCACTATTAGCATGGTAAAGAATACCGCTGTTCCTTTTGGCTGTTCCGCCCGGAGGCCATTTCAGTTTGCCCCATTTGAACTGCAATTGCAGGTGATAATTTTCAAACTCCTGTACCGTAGATATAAAACCGGTTTCCTCCCCTGAAATGCGCAGGGCTTTTGCACCGTCTTCCGTCATAACGCTAAATACCTTTTTGGGGTCCTCGTTTACGCCAAGGGGAATGATGCCAGTCTGCTTTTCCATGTTCAGCATCTGGTAAGTATCCCACCCCGTCAAGTCGGCGCCATTCAACAGGTATTGCCAGGGCACTTTCGGCTCGTTGAGTTCGATGAAATAGCCGTCGGGATCGCTGATGTAAATCTGCCACGCGCCATCGAAACGTTGCTGACGCAAATAGGGCAGGCCTTTTGATTTGAGGAATTGTTCGACCGGATCGGCGTCGGGAATCGTCAGTGCAAAATGCCCGAGGTTCGGGTCGTTGTTGGTCACCGGAAACGTGCGCCCGGCCAGCAGGTGCAATTCCTGTCCCAGACCTATTTTAAACCAGGAGCGGATGGCTTTCAGGTGTTCCGGCACCGGAACGGGTTCGAGCCCCATAATGTCCCGATAGAAACGGGCACTTTCTTCGATGTCTTTAACGGCCAGCGCCACGTGGTTGTAGCCGGTAATGGTGATTTGTGCCTTTAGATTTTGCAAAAAAAGCAGGCTTACAAACAGAAGGAGGGTGGAAAATTTCATGCCGGTATCGTTTTGTCCCGGCAAATTAAAGTTTTTTTTTGGTGGGATGCTATTGGTTGCATTGTTGCGGGGGCTTTAAAAAACAGGAGCACATATAATTTTTATTTTTTTAAATTTTTTATGTGTTAAATTTTTATATAGCAAGTATGTGTAGAATGTAAAGAGTTGTATTAACTTGCTCGCCGAATGTTCGCAAAGAAGATTTTCATTGATACCTCTTTCTTGCATTTGCTGGTCTGAATGAAAAATGACGACTAAAAAACGAAAGACTAAATCCGAAGAACAAATGCCAGGTGAACACCCCTCCATATCTCTTATTGGAATAGCTTCCTCTCACCGTTCTCTTTTTACTTCCGTTATTCCAGATTACGAATTGCCTATGGAGTCAGACAATCATTTGCGTCGTCTTTCCGACCTGGGTCCAGGTTTTTTAAATAAATTTACTTGATATCGAGTCTTTGCCCAGGGAAGCATACCTGGAAGTACAATCTTTTAAAACCAATACAAATTGCAGTCATGCAGCAGCTTACAATAAAATCCATCAAACAGGTGCTTGCTTCCGGTCAGACCGAAATGGCCCTTCAGCAATTGATGACCTTTACGGAAAAAGCCAGCCAGGAGACCCATCAATCGGCCATTTTGCTTCGGGCAGCCTGGGAATACCAGGAGCAGCAGGCTATTAGCGGGGCACTCTCTTTTGAGGAGGCCAACCTGCAGCGCAATCGCATCAACCAGGGCGCGTTGAGTTTGCTGGCAGACATCGAATCGGATGGCCAGATTTCAAAAAAAGCGAATACCGGGCTGCACAACGAGTTGTACAACAACGAAACCGCTGCGTTAATGCAGACTTATGACAATGACCAAACCAACCTGCAAGGCGCAAAAATCCACGCCGACGACGGAGCAAGCGTCATCATTGGCGAAGGCAATACTGTTCATAAAAAGACTTATAATGCATTGGGCATCCGACAGTTTGGCATCCTGCTCATCGCGTTGGTTGTCGTCATTGGCGGCGGGTATTTTGTCTATAAGCAATTGAATAAAGGGCAGGGCCAATCCATTGCTTCGCTATCCGATATTCAAAAAGAATTGGGGGTTTTGGCGGATCTGAATAAAAACCTCAGCGATAAATTAGAAAAAGACCGGCCAGAAATAGAAGCCTTGCTGGAAAAAGGGCTGAAAGCCATGAAGGAAAAAGATTACGCCACGTCCATTCAGTATTTAGAAAAAGTGGCGGAGTCAACCCCCGCTTCTACCATTTATCAAAACATCGCCTATGCCTACGAGCAATTGGGGAAAACAGACAAAGCGCAGGAAAATCTGAGCAAGGCCAAGGGAATCAACCCCAATATTGAGCTTCAAAAATCGGATAAAGAATTGAAAGGGAAGCGGATTAACTTGTTGGCACCTGAGAATGGCGGGAAGATGGTGGCTGCAACTTCGGATGATGTTAAAAAGCTAACTGATGGAGCTCTAAAAAGTTCAGTTTACGAAGGTGCATTTGGCATTTATTCTTTTAAAGATGGAAAAGCGGCAAGGTTTGACCACTTTGAGGTTTATGTCCCAGAATCAGCGCATGGTAAATTACAATTTGAATTGTTTTATGGCAACGATTCACCAACCGGCAATTTCGTTTCGATTGGTGTATTTGAGCCTTTTAATGGACTTTTAACGGACAGCCCTTTTCAACAATTTACTTTTCCTCCAGTAACTGCCAAATATTTTAAATTCAAAAAAAGCATGGCATATAGTTATGAAATTCGCTTGATGGGTACTTTAGAGTAAAAGCAATTACAGCTTTTTAATCCGCCGGAGCAGGTTAAGAGCTTGTTCGGGATTTCCCGAACAAGCTATAAGGACAGACACTACCTACAGCGGCAATATTCCCGTGACCGTCACATCAATATCCACCGTTGCTTTTGCTGCAACCGAAATATTGTTCAGGTCTAAGGAGCCAAGCAGGTTCAACAGCAGCGCACCTTCCAGCTCGAATTTGCCATCGTTGTTAGCATCTTCGTAACCAATAAAGTGCAGTTCGTAGGCGCCTTCTTTCAGGAAGGCGAGCGTATAATTGCCCTGGGCATCCACTACAGCGCTGGTCACCGCATTTTTAAACTGAATTGGCCCCTGCTTTTCGGTTGCCGCGTTGAACGTTCCTTTTGTGTAGGCGTAGACCACGAATTTTTCCGAAGTAGACAACGCATCGGTGCAAGTCCCGCTGATGGTTCCGGTTCCAGCTTTGTTTACCACCCGCACGGCTGCATTCAGGTCTGCAGTACTGTTGAAATTGTACTGGCTTCCGCCCGAACCGGCATAAGCAATCGCTTTTCTGACATCGAAATCGAGCACGAGGTCGGTGCGGTTGTTTTCCGTCGTTTCAAAGTTGGCCGTCGTTGTGACCTCGGAAGTCGTATTCGCCGAGGATTTTAAGGGATGTTTGACGCCGTCGGTGGTCAACACATAAGAGCCCGGGTTATTCCCGTTGGCATCCGCGTCGTAATCCAGCACGAGGGTCACATTGCTGTGGGCGCCTGCTGCCAGTTTGCCGGTTCCAAGACTCTTTACATCGCCCTGCTGATAGGCAAGCAGGTCAATCGTTTGCCGGCCGCTGAAACCCGTCATGGGTTCGCCGTCAATTTTGACATTCGCAACCGTCACGAAAACGCCCTGAATATTGGCGTCGTCAATCGGCGCGTCGGTAATTTCCAGCCTTACATGTTCGTTATCGTTATCGTCTTTGTCGCATTGGGTAAACAACAACAAAGCAAGTGCGCATAAAGGGAGCAAGCCCTTTCCAAGAAGCATGGATTTCATACCGTTTCGAGTTTTAAATGTTAAAAATAGGGTGACAATTCGTGCCTGATCTTGAAAATAGATCAAGCATTCAGCATGCCGGACGGCACGCAAAACGGTAGATTTTTTTTATAAGAAGCGCGGTTTAATGTTCATGAGCGCGGCTGTGTCGGGCCGCAAAAGTCAAAGAAGAACCCCTTGGTGGGTGGGTTTATTGTATGGTGGGGGAGGTTTTTGTTACTAAACTGCTGTCCAACTTTGCTGCCTTTCTCCTCATTCATCTGGACCAAACTGGTTGTTTGCATGTAAGGTTTTGGTTTTCGGCAAGGAAGATAATACATTTTTTTCTAAATTTTTGTATATATATGAAGTTTGTGCTAACTTGCCCCGGGAAAGCATCATTTCTGAGTCTAAGACAATGAAAATTAACAATATCAATGCTTCTCTTTCAAACGCTTGTCTGAAGTGGGAGTTAAAAAATCTTGCCTGCGGACAGGATAATTCTCAATAACGAACGAGTATAATGTACAGCCAACGTGTGATATACTACTACGGCAGTGAAATAATACATACTGAAAAAATAAAATAAATAATACAAAAACATTTTAAATAATATCAACTATCCACTGGAAAGAAAAAAATCAATTTTTTTGCGGGATTGAGCAAGTAGCCAAGGTGTATTCCGTTTTGCTTTTTGCTAGTATTAATGCCCAAATTTGGTCAACAAAAACCAAGATTGGATTGGGGTATTTTTAATTAAAGGCTCAACTCTATTTGGCCTTAAATTATAAAGTCATGGGTTCTCTATTAGCTGATTTTTGTATGCAATGTCAATTAATTACAAAATTTAAAACGATTAATGTAATGAAAAAATATGTATTTATCGTATTGTCAATGGTTTTGTGGCAAATGAGTGGGACTGCACAATCAGGCAGATGGTTAGCTTGGGAGCCACTTTACAATGACAGTTATATCAGCGTTGAAGTACAGTTTTACTTACCTTCGACCACGAGTTGCCAACCAGGTGGTAAGGATTTTAAATATAAATACAGAGTAAAAGGAAAATACCGGAATACCCCTTATTTCCTAAGCTGGAAGATGGACTACATTGATTGTAATGGCGATCTCAACTATCAAGTAAATTCAGTCGAAATCGGAAAATCAAATCCTGATGATATAAGCAGTTGGGTCTCGGTTGAGTCTATTGACTACCGGTTTACCGCGGCCACTTTGGAAGCCAAACACTACGAAGAAGAAGCTTCTTCATCACCAAATTCGGGCAGTGGAACGAAAGCCCTTCAATTTTCAAGAGACCCGGACAGAATTGAAGGGATCAAAAAGGTATATATTGGCCAGAATATAGAATTGAGTGTAAAAGGAGGATCTCTGGGCATCGGCGCTGACTGGATTTGGTATCAGGACAGTTGTGGGGGCAAAAAATTAGGAAGAGGCAAGTCAATACGTCTTACCTCCTCCGACTCTTTCAACGTTTTTGTCAGGGCAGAAGGTAAAAATAACACAACAAATTGCGTCCGGGCTACAGTTGATGTGGATAAAAACAGCTTGGCCCCTTCGGGGATTGGTGGAAGAGATAAAATATGCAAAGGAGAAACTGCGGTACTGACCGTCTCTGGAGGAGTTTTGGGAATGGGCGCAACATGGGTATGGTATACCAATAGTTGTAGTGGTAAAAAAATCGGAACTGGCAACAGTCTCAATGTGACTCCCACAGAGGCAACTACCTATTTTGTCCGGGCGGAAGGGAGTTTAAATACAACAAATTGTGCCAATATTACTGTTTCTGTTTATGGAAAATCTTTTGATCCTGATTTTATTACTGCTTCCACCACCACTATTTGTGAAGGTCAACGCCTATCGTTGAGTGTGAATGGAGGAAAACTTTCCCAGGATGCAACCTGGCAGTGGTATGCCAACGGATGCGGCGGTACGGCTTTGGCAAGCGGTGCATCTGTCTCGTTGAATCCATCTTCGACCACCACTTATTATGTGAGGGCAGAAGGAGTTTGTAATAATACCAGTTGTGTTTCGCTGAAGATAAATGTTGACCGAAAATTGTTACCCCCTCGTTCCGTCATCGCTCCACAGGTAATATATAGAGGGAAAAAAACAGAGTTAAGTGTGCAGGGAGAAAACTTGCCGGCAGGCGCTGAATGGCGTTGGTACAAAGGAACTTGTGATTCGGGCAGTTATTTGGGAAGTGGTTCCTCTATTACGATACGTCCCCAAACAAATGCGACTTATTCTGTTAAGGCTGTAGGCAAATGTAACGAAACTTCATGTGCACAAACTCAAGTTGTCCCGATTAAACTGCGCACGGTTACTACTGATTATTCAGACAGAAAAAAAATCTTACATTTCGGATGGGGAGCAGGCTTGGAATGGATAGATTTTCAAGCACTTGCACAGCATTCCACACTTGGTGTGGTTAATTATGATTATACCAAGATACAAGGATTTGGCTCCTTGGCCGAATTGTCTTTTCACCCCATCATGAAAGAAAATTTTAGCCTGGGGTTGGTTGCCGGTGGCGGATTAGGTACAACCCCGCTGATCTTTGACGAAGGGAAAAAAACAAAATCGGACGGAACTACAATCAGAGAGAAGTATTTTTACACGAGATGGAACTATGGCAGCGAACTGGCTTTTGGTTTTAATACATTTAAATTTTTATTGAATATTAACAAGCTGACTCAGAACAACCGGCTTGAACGTTTCGTAAACGAAGGGAGTATTGGTGAAGAAGAATATCGTTTTAACGAAAAACTCAATTGGGAAACAATTGGAGCTGGCATGCGGTTTGGAAGGTATTTAGAAGCAGGTGGTAAAGGAGGGTACAATTTTGATATCCTGTACTCGTTCACCCAGAATACCCAAAAAGATTTCCTGGGTTTCGATTTTAATAATTTTTCGGGCAGCATCCATGGCATTAGCATTTCCTGGTGGCGGCACAACAGTTTTAAATTCAAAATTGACTTGATGTCTCAAGTTGAAGGTGCTTCTTTGTCCGATTTAGAAAACTCAACTGCCCTGGTTTCATTCATTCTTATTGGGGATAGGTTTTATTGAAAATATTAATTATACTTAGTTTTTTTTATATATCGAAAATGAAAAATTCTATAAAAAAACTAATATTTCTGTGGTTGGGGGTTCTGGTCACTTTCGTGGTGTTCATTGCCTGTATTGTTATCACAACCGACTACACTTCTACAGTTCCGCAGGAAAGACCTTGCGTTCCAAAACCTTCATTTCATCTTGACCAGCGCTTTGCTACGATTGATGCAACGAAAATCAGAGAACTATTTCCTTACCAAATTTATCTTGACTCTGCCGATTGGTGTGATGTGAATGCCATCGTGAGGGATTTACATCTGTTAGATTCCATCAATAAGGATAGTACCTCGCTCAACCGGGAGATACTGGTCAAAGCTTTGACCGAAGAATTGGAAAACCAAGTGGCAGGTTCCTTCGTCGGTTATCATCCTGATTCTTTGATTTTATTGCTCCAATGGGCAGTGCGATTTAATAATTATCAGGAATTGGATAAAGACAACTCAAAGGTCTTTCGGGTAATCTACCGACACTGGTTTAATTTTGTGTCCAATAAGTTGGGGGATTATGCCAAAGACAACCCCGAAATTAAATACGATTTCAAGTTTAAATACTTGGTGGGTATTTGTCATGCAAAAAAGTTTTCACCACCGATCGGAAGTTCGATGGGGGAAAAAATCGTCAACTATTTTATTGAAAAAAATTATTCTTATTTGTTCAACAGGTTTTGGAACGCTACTGGCATACTGTTCAAGGTAGTAGTTGTGCTGGGACTGGCTTTTCTGATTTACGCATTTTGGTGTGTGATTAAAGTACATTTTGGAAAAAAACACTAATTCATATATCATTCATTACACAAAATTAAAGATCATTCTATGAAAATCTGGACCACACTTTTTGTATTTACGATTGTTTTGACCTCTTTTAAACCACTTAACCCACACGGGCAACCTTGCTATTTGCCTGAGTTCGTTGAAATCTCCAGCGTTAAATACAAAAATGAAACCTACACAGTCGTAACAATGCGCCGCGACGGCGACCGGATCAAGGCCAAGTATTTTGCTGCCAGGGATTATAATGGAAGCAGCGTTTATAATCGATTTTTGGAATGGAAAAAGACAAACCCCAACGTTATTTTACTTTCTAGTGGGACCTATATGGATAACAATGAAAACCCACAAGGTCTCACCATTGATAATGGCGTGGTGGTCAACGAAAATCTGATCTATGACAAAATGGACGCCATAGCAATTGTATATGCCACAGGTGGCATTGCGGTTTCCAATTTAAAGGATGGCGATTTGAGGGTCAGCGGTATCAATCGGGCATTGAATCTTAGAAAATCAGGAATTGATTTAGATGATTTTATTGATTGGACAAAAAATCAGGAAGCCACCGTTTTTCAAACCCACTTGTTGGTTTATAAGAATCAAGTCAAAGTAAATCCAAATAATTCCAGCAAGACATCCCGGGAAAGAAGATTCCTGGCAGTCGGCAAAGAAGAATCCGGCAAAATAATTCATACGATTATTCATTGTCCTACGTATTCAACCCTTTATGACGGGACGAACAAAGCCTTAGATTTTCTCAACAATGTCAAAGATTTGGAAATCATATTTATGATTAATCTGGATACCGGAGCGCAGGACGTATTTGAATTGCACAATAGTGACTGTACCACCAACGGGACTATGAAAGGCCAACAGGAACCAGCAAAAGCTGTCAATCTTCTTACTTACTACTTCAAATAGACTTCATTATGAAAACACGACAACTTTTATGCTTTTTGTTCTGTTGCGCTTTTTTGTTTACATCCTGTGTTTTCAAAGAAGTTAAAGAATTAAGAAGCGAGAGAGAAAATTTAAAGAAAGAAAATCTCTTTTTGCAAAGGAGTGTAAATGATCAGAGAAAAGAAACAGTAACGCTGGTAGCCACCTTGGATTCCCTCTCCCAACAAGTGGGGAAATTGAAAAAAACTACCCCTGCTGACTTGATGGAATCGGTAGATTCTTTGCAAAAAGTTGTCAGCCATTTACAAACCCGGTTGAATGGATGCAACATCAACTACCAAAATTTTTCCGATACGATTCGAATGTTGAAAACCAGAATGCGCTCGTTGTACACACTGCCGGGCAATCAGTCAAAGCGCATTGCTTACAACAAAAATACTTATGACTGCTACATTGTTGATCTCAAAAAGACGAATATTCAGTTTTATTGGAAAGACGAAAAGCAAAAACCGATCCTTAGTTTAAATAACTTGAATCGAATGACTGAAAATGAACAAAAAACATTAGTTTTTGCCACCAACGCGGGGATGTATATGCCCAACAATGCTCCACAGGGACTGTTCATCCAAAATGGGAAACTATTAGTTTCGATTGACAGAAAAAAGGAAGCATACGGCAATTTCTATATGCAGCCGAATGGCATTTTTTTCATAGATAGCAATAAAGTAGCTAAAATTCTGCCAACAGACGATTTTGATGACAAAAGGATCGCGCATATAAAATTTGCAACTCAATCTGGTCCTATGGTCGTTGTGGACGGTGAAGTTAACTCGAAATTCAAGATCAGTTCCGACAATTTAAACATCCGGAGTGGTGTGGGCATTATTGACAGCACACATGTGGTTTTCATCATCTCCAATCAACGGGTCAATTTTTATGACTTTGCGAATGTGTTTAAAGAAAAGTTTAAGTGTTCCAATGCCCTTTATTTGGATGGGGCCATTTCAGAAATGTATTTGCCGGAATTAGGTCGTTTTCAAGATGGCGGCAATTTTGGCCCAATTATAGGTATTACAAAAAAGCAATGATATGAAAATGCATTTTATTTTGCTTCTTATGTTGATATTGAGCAGTGCATCCTTTGCACAGTTGCCTGGCGCTGGCTTGGTTGCTCATTACAATTTTAATCGCGAATTGAATAAAGATAGCACTCGGGTTTATGACATGAGTGGCAATCGCAACCATGGATCTATGTTGGGGTATCTTAGCTACACACCAGACCGCTACGGGGTGCCTTGTAGTGCCTTGTATTTTGATGGAAGCAGCTATGTTACGATTCCGAGCAGTAAGTCGCTGAAGAGACCTCAAGATGGACTCACCATTGCTGTTTGGTTCAAATTGGCACAAGGAGCTGATTTTTTCAAACAATGGATTACGATATGTTGCAAATCAGATCATCCGGATGAAACACTGGAAAGTCCCCAGTACCGTATGCAGGCAACCGCACAAACAGTATCCATAAACACTGCATTCACCAAAAGAGTAATCCCTCAGTTGAAGTATGAGGTCTGGTATTTTTATGCTTATACCTACGATGGCAACAAAGTGAGTGTGTATTTGGACGGCCGATATGTTTTTGAGCACGATTACAGTAATCCTCTACTCCCTAACGATATGCCCCTGGAAATCGGAAGGGATTTGCCTGGCGCCCTGGAGTATTATTATGGCGCTATGGATGACCTGCGTATCTACGACCGAGCTTTATCCGAGTCGGAGTTGACACAGTTGTACCAAGATAAATCTGAAGCGAATGACCCGGATCGGTGCCCTCAACCACCTTCTCAGGTCGCATCCATTTCATTACCGCCTGCTGTTCAGGTTGTTCCACCATCAACCTTGCCGGATACTACACCTTCCAATCCAGCGCTTCCCCTTCCGACGACGCCAATCGTTCTATCTTCTCCTCCTGCAGATTCTTTTGCGGGTCTTCCGGAAAAAATACTGAACATTCCGATAAAATATCAAAAAACAGTGGAGGTACAAAGCCAGGAGGTAACTATTTATCCTTACGATAATGAAAAAGAAGACGGAGATGTTATTTCTGTCAATGTCAATGGAGTGTGGGTACTTGACCACTTTGAAATAAAAAATAAAAAGCCAAATCCTTCTCGAAGCTCTTTGATAAAATGCTCTCTTAATCCGGGAACTTACAATTATTTTATTTCAAGAGCCTGGAATGTCGGGTCTATTCCACCTAATACCCTGACTGTTGAAATTGATGATGGTGTGACCGTTCAAAAAGTGCTGATTAATTCAGATGTGGGTTTAAGCGGAGGTATAAGAATTGTATGCAAGCAATGATACTTTGAGCAGCATCGTTGGCCCGCCCCGCTGTGCAGGGCTCCGCTCAGTATCTACTTACAAAGCCCCCGCTGGCCAAAGGCTCCGCCCATAGCTGTCTGGAACCTTGCCGAAGGCAAACGTGCAGATCTGATTTAGCACAGAAATCCATGGAATCTGCGTCATTTGTGTCATCCGCGTTCCTGAAAAAGCTCAATTTGAACGCGGATGACGATGCGAACCCCGTTGGCGCGAGACTTCGCCTCGTGTCTACTATTTATAAGGATCTCTGCCCCCTCACCCCACAAACCTCCTCCCAAAACTCCCCAACTTCCCTTCCAACGCCTTCGCCTGCTCATAATAAGAATGATTCACGTTCCCCGCCAGCGTCGTCAACAGCGTTTTAAAGGCTGCGTCTTCCGTACGGTTTGCTGCAAGATAGGTCAACACCATATTCCACTCCGCTTTTTCAGTGATGCGGGTGTCGCTGCCTTGAACGGCGTTTTTAAAAGCAGCGATGGCTTCGTCGTATTGCTGCTGTAACAGGGCGATGTGGCCGAGGTAATATTGCGCTTCCGCGTAAGGCGCATCCGTTGCCGGAATCTGGTTGAAAAACGTGCGGGCGACGGCGTAATTTTTATTGTTAAAGGCTTCAGCGCCTTGCGAAATCGGGTCTTCCGGAGCGATGTCGCCACGCAGCGGGCCGTCATTCGGCACTTCGTAGTTGGCGGCGAACAGCGCCGGATCGGAAAGGTTTTGGCTGCTTTGGTACAGGTAAAAGAAACCGGCGACCAGCAGCACGCTTGCCGCAACGGCCCAGCGGGTCACCACCGTGCGCAGGGAAATGACTTTCGCTTCCGGTTTTTCGGTTGCAACGGGTGGTGCGGCGCGGTCTTCTTCGGCCCAGGATTGAAATTGCAGGCGCAAATTATTTTCGATGCTTTGTTCGATGACGGCTTCGCTTTCGCGGTACAGCGCCAGGGCATCCCGGAGTTCGGGGTTTTCCTGCAATTCCGCTTCAAAGGCGGCGCGTTCCGGGTCGGTCATCGAACCGGTGGCGTATTGATCGAGGCGTTCTATGTATAATTCGTGATTCATGGTTCAGTGTTTTAACAGTTGTTGTAAAGATGGATTGTTTTGAATCATTTGCAACAACGAAACATGACAGCGGTATTTGGCTTTTTTGGCCATATCCGGACTGGAAAAGCCGAGTTTTTCAGCGATTTCCTCCATCGAATACGACAGTTTCCAGAGTTCCAGAATTTTTTGGCAGCGTTCACCCAATTCGGCCAGCAAGCCGTTCAACATGGCTTTTCGCTCTTCCGTCACCAAAATAACCTCCGGCGATTGGGTATCCGCTTCGCTGCTGACGGGCATTTCGGCCACGGTGTCCGTATGGGACTGCTTGCGCATCTGGTTCATCCACAAAAAGCGGCAAATCGAGTAGAGGTAGCCTTTCAGCGGCGCGTCTCCCCGAAATTTCCCTTCGCGAATGTTGCGATCCAACACGATGATGCCTTCGTGGAACATATCCTGTCCGTCGGCTTCATTGCCCTTGTTTTTGCTGACAAAAGCCGCGACCATGCGTTTGAGGCCACTATCGTTATAGATGGCGCGGATGGCTGCCTGTCTTTCGTTGCCTCCCTGCAGGATTCCATTCAGGAGGTTTTCCTCTGTCCATTCCTTGTTGCTCATCTTCAGGTGTATTAGGTGCGAAAAAAGTACCCGGGGGAAACGGATTATTTTTGATTTCGGGGCAATCGAATGCGATTTTATAACTTTGGCGTTAGGAGTTTTTACCACATAGTTCACATAGTTGGTTTCACATAGATCACATAGAATGCCGTACAGCTATGTGAACTATGTGAAAACCTCTACTGTGATCTATGTGGTAAAGAAAAACTGGACGAATGCCAAATCCATCCCATTTTCGAACAATAAAGGTAATAAACCGCCTCCATATGCGGAGCATCTTCCTGCACGGAGTGCTGCTGGCATTGCTGTTGGTTGCTTCCGGCCAGCAAAACGCCGGGAACCGGGGCGCGCAATTGCTCCGGGAGGGGCGGATGTTGTTCGATTCTGCGGATTACCAGTCGGCACAGATCCGGGCAGACTCCGCTTTGAATTTTTTTCGAAAATCAGCTCAAAAAAACGACGGGAAAGCGGGCGAAGCGCTCCTGCTTTTGGGCGATATTTTTTTGGAGCTGGGCAATTTTGAAGCCGCTGTTGACCAGTTTGAGGAAGCGTTAAGCCTCTTTGAAAAAAAAGGAGATCAACTGCTCAAAGCCAAAGCGCTGAATGGACTTGGAGAATACCATTATAAAAAGAATGATTACCCCGAGGCGGAGCGCTACTACCGGAAAGCGTTGGCCCTGCGCGAAAACCAGCTTGGCCCGGTAGACCGCGAGGTTGCAAATTCTTACAACAACCTCGGCAACTGCTTCGTCTCCACCGGCCGCTACGCCGAGGCGCTCGCCATGCATCAAAAGGCGTTAGACATCCGCCAGCAGGTTTTGCCCGCCGGACACGCCGCTTTTGCGGTCAGCCACAGCAATTTGGCCAATTGCCTGTACTTCATCGGCGATTATGCCGGCGCTTTGTCGCAATACGAATCCGCGTTGAACATTCGCCTGCAAACGCTGGATGCGAATCACCCCAAATTGGCGTTGCTGTACAACAACTTAGGCACCTGTTATGTCGAACTGGGCCGGATAGATAGGGCGTTGCGCTATTTCGAGCAATCGTTGGCCATTCGCAAACAACATTTTGGCGCCAATCATCCTTCGGTCGCCAATGTGCTGGAAAACCTCGGCGACCTGAGCGTCAGCAACGGCGATTATGTAGCCGCTTTGGACAATTTTAGGGAAGCCTTTGACATTCAAAAAAACATCCTGGGAGAGGCCTCGCTGAGGGTAGCCTTGCTTCAGCATAAAATCGGCTTGTGTTTTCAATATAAAGGAGATTACGACCAGGCCATTCAGCACCATACCGATGCCGAGGGTGTTTTTTTAGCCGAACTGGGGCCGGAAGACCCGCGTTTAGCGGAATTGTACAGCAATATTGGAAATTGTTACGCTGATAAAAAAGAAGTCGGGAAGGCAGAGGACGCTTATCGCAAGTCTTTGCAGGTTTTTGAAAAGGCATACCCGGAAGGGCACCCGTCCATCGTGCAGGCTTACAACAACCTTGGCGCTGTTTATTTGGATAAGAAAGCTTATGCGACCGCATTGGATTTGTTGCTGGAAGCAGAAAAAAAGCTGCGTCAACTGCCGGGCGCCGGAGAAAAAAATACCCGCCTGGCTGTTATCATCAAAAATACAGGACTGGCGCGGGCAGGTCTGGGGCAATGGGAGCAGGCTATAACCGATTGCGAACAGGCGCTGCAAACCCTGAATGGACCGAATCTCGCGACGGAATTGGAATTGCTGTCCGGACAAGCCACGGTTTTGAAAAAATACGCCTTAGTTCGTCAGGATTGGACCGTGCTTCGGTCGGCGGCAACGGTTTACGGCCGGGCACTGGATTGTTTGGACAGCCTGCGCATGCAAATGACCTCTTCCGATACACGGCTGCAATGGGTTACCCGAAAATATGTACTGCTCGGCGATGCGCTGGAGGCAAACTTTATCCTGTGGGAAAAAACCGGCGAGTCCTCTTTTTTAGAAACCGCTTTTGCAATTGCAGAACGCAGTAAAAGCTTGCAATTGATGGAAAACCTGCGCAAAGAACAAGCCGAGCGGTTTGCAGGCATTCCGGATTCGCTCTTAGCTAAAGCAAATGCGTTGGAGTTGGAAATCAACTACATAGAAAACAGAAGGCTGGCTTCCTTACAGCGCGACAATGAGGCGCAGGCAAAAGAAGCAGAGCAGGTTCTTGCCGTAAAACGCCGGAACTTAGCCGCTCTGGTGGCCGATTTTGAGGCCAATTACCCGGATTATTTTCGCCTGAAGTATGCCCAAAAAACGGCTACGCCCGACAACATTCGCAAGACGATTTTGCAGACAGACCAGGCAATGACCGTCTATTTTGCGACCGATAGTCTTGTTTTTGCTTTTATCATTACCCAAGATGCGTTCAATGGGGTTCGGATTCCCAGGGATTTCCCGCTGAGTGATTGGGTTTTTGCCATGCGCAGCAGCATTCAGGGATACGCCAATGCCAGCAGCCATGTGGCAGACAGCCTGTCTGAGGTATACGTGGCGGTGGCGCACCGACTATTTGAAAAGCTCGTTGCGCCGTTAGAAAAGGCTGGGTTGGCGGGGCATAAAAAATGGATCCTAATTCCTGACCGGGAAATGGCGATTTTGCCTTTTGAGGCACTGTTGCGGGAAGTGCCCGCAGTGGCGCACCGGTATAAATCGCACGCCTACCTTTTGCGCGACTATGCGGTCAGTTATGCGTATTCTGCTACTCAACTCGCTGATCTACTGTTGAATCCGTATCAGAAACCTTCCAAAACAATGGCGGCGTTTGCGCCCGAGTTCAAAGACAACCGCTTTGGACTTGGCGCCCTTCGGCACAACCGGCGCGAAGCCAGGAGTGTCGGTACGATGTTTGGCGGCGATGTTCTGGAAGGCGGAGCTGCCAGCGCCGAAGCTTTCCGCAGGGATGCCGGCCAATACCGCATGCTGTTGCTGGCGACGCATGGCAAAGCCAGCGACGATCCGGACAAACCTTCCCACTTAGTATTCAGTCCCGAAAAAGACTCCGTTTTTCACATTTATTCAAAAGATTTATTCCAGATGCGCCTTCCCGCTGAATTGGTTGTGCTGAGTGCCTGCGAAACCAATATCGGCGAATATCGGACCGGGGAGGGCGTGATCAGTTTGGCAAAAGGCTTTTTTCATGCAGGCGCCCGCAGCATGGTTGCTACCCTTTGGAGTGTGGATGATGCCAAAAATGCCGACCTCATGTTGCAGTTTTTTCAACAAATAAAAGAAGGTATGCCGAAAGACGGCGCCTTGCAGCAAGCAAAACTTAGTCACCTGATTGCGAAGCCACACGACGAAGCGCATCCGTTTTTTTGGGCCGCCGCTGTCGCAACGGGCGATATGGCGCCGATGGATTTTTCGTCGCCCTGGCGCTGGGTGTTTTATGGCGCTGCGACTTTGGCGGCTATTGGTGGGTTTTTGTGGTTTAGGAATTGGGCACCTTTTCAACATTCAAAACACAGGAAGGCATAAATACCATAAATCAAGCCTTCTTATGAAAAAGCAAGCCATATTCCCGATCCTGATTGTCTTGATCAGTTTAAGCGC
>JBJXFD010000505.1:0-3120 GCA_046153985.1 Saprospiraceae bacterium | reverse complement strand
ACTAAGCCGCCCAATTGGGTGGCTTTTTTTTTGAGTAAAACCTATAAGGTTTCCGAAAACCTTATAGGTTTGGTTACCCCCACTCCCCCACAAACTGCCACGCCCGCCACTCCGACCACGCATGCCTCGCATTAGGCAACAAAAACCCCACATGCCCGCCTTTCCGCGGCATTTCCAGAAAAAGATTCGGGTGTTTTTCGCAAAGGGCCGTTGGGTAGCATTCCCCGTCAAGCATTGGGTCGTTCAGGGCGTTCACGATGAGGATGGGCACTTGCGAGCCAGCCATAAAGTTTTTGGAAGAAGCCTGATGGTAAAACGCATCGGCGTCGCGGGAGCCCGTCAGGACGGTCGAGTAGTGGGTATCAAAATCGCGCCAGCACTTGATGCTTTTGAAATGGCGGAGGTCAATCTGGTCGGGAAACTGCATCGCTTTGGCTTCGATTTTTACTTTCAGTTGTTTGTGAAAATATTGAGAATAGAAGCGGTTGAGCGGTTTTTCGATGGACAAAATACTCGCCTCTAAGTCGCAGGGCGTGGAAAAAACGACGGCTGAGCGAATGGCTTCCGGCGCTTCTTTGCCGTGCACCCCGAGATATTTGGCCGTGATGTTGCCGCCCATGCTAAAGCCGATCATCGCGATATGGGTATAATCTTTGGTGCGTAGCGCGTGGCCGATCACTTCGCCGATGTCGCCAATTTCGCCGTGGTGGTAGAGGCGCAGCATGCGGTTCATTTCGCCGCTGCACGATCGGCAGTTCCAGGCCAGCGCGTCCCAGCCGCGGTCGGCAAAATAGCGCGCCATGCCTTTCATGTAAGGCCGATCGGAGCCGCCTTCCAGGCCGTGCGTCAGTAAAACCAACTTGCGGCTGCCACGGTCTACCCAGTCTAAATCCACAAAATCGCCGTCGGACAATTCAAGGCGCTCGCGTTCGTAAGCCGCCTCCACGCGGCGCAACATAGGCGCCATCGTTTCCAGATGGCCGTTAAATTGGAAAACCGGGGGGCCGGGGTACGTAGAATGCGTTAAAACAGGCATTGTTGCGGTTACTTCACTTGATAAAATTCTTTCGCCGCCCGCGCCGGGGAAAGCGATGCTGCCTGAGCATTTTCCGCAATCAGGTAGTATTGCGCGTCTGGTTTCAGTTCGATTGAAGCGGAGTAGGCAGGCGCTTCGCCGCTCATTTCTATGCGTTGAAAAGCGCCGGTTATGCCGTAGCGGTAACACAGCCAAACCTTCACCGGGCTTCCCTCCACCGTTGCAGAAACATTGATTTTTTCGCCTTCAACCACATGTTTCGCCTCGGAAATAACCGGTGGCGTGCGTTGCAGCATGGGGTGCGCCTTCAGGTATTCCGTGCGTTTACCCATCAATTCTTTGATGCCGATGATGCGTTTTTCGTCCACCACCACCGTTGTGTCGAGGTTTTTTTGAAAAAGCGCATAAGGGTAGAGCTTGTTCGCGTCGTCCTTCACGTGTTTGTCTGCAAACTGCTGGATTTCTTTGGCGCGCTTGAGGTAGAGGCCGTTCGAAAAGTTTTCCTCCAGAATGGTTCGGATATGCGCGAAGTATATTTTTTGGTACAACTCGTTGCCCAGCAGCTTGGTGATGAGCGGCCGCTGCACCGCCGGAAATTTACCGTTTTCTTTGAAGTGCAACAGCGGACTCATGGTTTGCATGCCCTCTTCGGACAGGGAAGGGCCGACGCCGGTGAGCCGGAAACCGCCAAAACTCAGGTTCATGTCCCAAACCAGCGTGTGGTAAACACCCAGCGTATCCAAATAGAGGTAATAATTGTGGCAAAGCTGGCCGGTGTAGCTGTCCAAATTGACGAGCACGTTGTTGAACGCCAGCATCCACAAGGTTTGGTCAATATCCAAAGTCGCTTCTAATTTCTGCGGTTCTTTTTCCAAAACCCGGGCCAGCCGAATCACGTCTCTCCAGTCTGCACCGTCCTGCAACTCATAAACGCTCATGTAACACACAGAATCTTCGCCCACATAGGCCAGCGAGGCATTGTCGCTGCTTTTGCAATTCGATTTGGGCTTCACGTGCCAGTTCGGGTCGCATTTCACCAAAGCCCCTTTTTTGGTGCCGAAATGTTTTTCAAGGAACAGGTCGTCAATAGATTCCGTGCAGTTGTAGAGGCCAAGGTATTGGCCGTTGACGTACACTTTTGCAAAATTGGCGCGCGGCGAGGGCATGTATTTGCCGGCAATTTCATAGGCCAGCACTTCGCGGACGAAGCTGGGGTCGAGGAAAGCATTGGCTAATTTCAGGGTCGTTACCCCGCCGGGCAACTTCTGCGATTTGGTCGTTTCGTTGATCTTGATGTTGAACGGGAGCTTTTTGGCATCCAGGTCGCGCACCCGAAAGTAGGAGCTGTTGCCTTTGTAGCGAACGCCCACCTGCTTGTACGCCACGCCATTGATGACGGCATCACCGACAAGGCGGTCATCATTTCCAGCTTGTTTGTAGGTGTCTAACAGTTTATCCCATTCGGCTTCTTTTAAAGTAAGTTTGATCTCCAAAATGGTGTTGGCCTGAAAAACGTCTTTGTCCTTTTCTTTGCTTTGGGCATGCGCACCTGCCCACGAAAGGGCGAGCAGGAGTGCGCATAAAAACAGGTTGCGCATTATTTTTTCGTGTTTGATCTTGCGTTTTAGTTTTAATGGATTCCTCAACAAGCTCTAAAACGATAAACCCCGGCTCCTTCGTGTGTGGCAGGAGGAGCCGGGGTTGTAATTCGGGAGTAAGTTGGCAATTTGCCTTTGCCCCTTTCTCAATTATTTATTCAAATCGGCCAAAGTCGCGGTATGCCGCTCATACATATACCTTGCCGGGCTGTAGCTGACCGCTTTCGCATTCTCCGCCATGATGTAGTATTCGATTTTGTCGGCGCCGCCATCGGGCTGAATATCAACGCCATAAAGGCCGTCTCCTGCTTCGCCGTCGTTGTTTTTGCCATCGTCTGCCATCACGATTTCGCGGAAAGGCTGGCTGGCGCCAAAGCGGTAATAGACCCGTACTTTTTTGGCAAATTTTTCCACTTTCGCCTGCACTTTGAAGCTGGCTACCTTTTCGCTCGAAAACTTTTCACGGCGCGCAACCACCACTTCGTC
>JBJXFD010000496.1:0-3424 GCA_046153985.1 Saprospiraceae bacterium | reverse complement strand
TGGAGGAAAAAGCAATCTATCGGCATGAATTTCACAATGGAAAAATCGTGGAAATGGCAGGCGGAACCGATGCACACAGCGAGCTTTGTACCAATTTGGCGACCTTGTTGAATTTGTATTTTTTTCAGCAGGAAGCAGAATGGCATGTTTACAACAGCGACTTAAAATTGTTTCTTCCTTTATTGAACAAAGCTGTTTATCCCGATTTATCTGTCGTGTCAGGCGCGCCCGTTTTCCATGCAGGCAAAAGGCATTTGCTGCTCAATCCTTGTTTGATTATAGAGGTACTGTCTGCCTCAACTGCCAATCATGACCGCAGCGGGAAATTTTCAGAATATCGGAGTTTGCCTTCTTTGAGAGAATATTTGATCCTTTCGCAGGAAAAGCCGTTGGTGGAATCTTTTTTTCTTCAGGATCCGGAACAAGAGCTTTGGAAAATAACAACCGCTGAAGGGCTTGAAGCCTCGATTGATTTGCCATCCATTGGCTGCAAATTAGCGGTGAAGGATATTTTCCGGCAGGTTAAGTTTGAAACCGGCGATATGAAAGGCTAATCGAGTTATTAGTTTATAGCTGTTGGATCAATGCCTTCTTCTTTGAGGTAAGCGCCAATATTGATTTGAATGCCATCAAGTAATTCTACTGACTCATTCCAGTCCATCCAAAGCCAGTTTTTTGCGCCTTTTTCGGCAACGATGACCTGCTGGATCTCAGATAGAATCCAGATTACTTTTTCAGCTCCAAAGTCGAGCAACTTACGGGTTTTGAGGTTGATGTAGCCAGTTTCACCTAAATCTTCCACGGCTGCGCGGATATCGACTTCGATGAAAACTTTGGCTGGGACATCTACATATTTGGTCGTAACCCGATTGGGGGTGAGAACACTTTTTTCAAAAATTCCGATATCGGAGGCAGGGTTTTCGCGGTGAGCAATATGGGTGCCGATTTCATTTGGCAAAGCCACATACTTTTTTGTATCAAGTTTCTTAGCCAATACTTGTAGTAAGTACCAAAGAATGTAGGATTGCAATCCACTCGTCCCCATAATTTCCTCTAATTTTTTCTTCTTATTCAACACATCTTTATAGCCTTTACGGTAAATGGGCTTACCGTCCAGGTATTCATAGACCAGCGACTCCGGAATTGCACGTTTCTTTGTCTTTTTATTTTCCAATACATTGGCAGCTACCATATGCCCATATTTTTTTCAAAGATAAGTTTTTTCCTCCAAAATCCCAAAGACCGCCCCGGAAGCATTACTTTTGCCCCGATTTAGTGAAATTGGCAGTTTTTCAGGTGGCAGTTGGCAGGGGTGTTGCATATTCCATTGATACTCCTAAATTTGATTCGAATCGAAACACTCCTGCCAACTATATAACTGCCAACTGCCGACTTTACAAATGTACCAGCGATCAGCGGGCAACTTTACACCTTGCCTCATTTGTTAACGTATCTGTCAAACCACATGCCACGGCTTTACAACATCTTCAACGGCGAGGAGTTGAAAGTGCGCCTGCAACAAAGCACCGAAGCGCGCACCACCCTTTCATTTTACCAGTACTGGAACATCGAAGACCCGCAGCACTTCCGCGACGAATTGTATCTGCGCTGGAGCCAATTGGGCGTTTTTGGCCGCATTTACGTCGCCAAAGAAGGCATCAACGGGCAAATTTCTGTACCGACCGAACAATTTGAGGCCTTCAAAAAAGACCTCTACGCCATCCCTTTTCTGGAAGGCATCCGGCTCAATATTGCGGTAGACGACGACGGGAAATCGTTTTTTAAACTCAAAATAAAAGTGCGCGACAAGATCGTGGCCGATGGGTTGGACGACGCTTCGTTCGACGTCACGAAGCGGGGCAAACACCTGCGCGCAGCCGAGTTCAACCAACTGACGGATGCCCCCGACACCCTTGTTGTAGACATGCGCAACCACTATGAAAGTGAAGTCGGCTATTTTGAAAACGCCATCCGGCCCGATGTGGAAACCTTCCGGGAAGCGTTGCCGGTCGTGGAAGACCTGCTGGCGACACAAAAAGACACCAATATTGTGATGTACTGCACCGGCGGTATTCGCTGCGAAAAAGCCAGCGCGTACTTCCTGCACAAAGGCTTTCACAATGTCTTCATGGTGGATGGCGGCATCATCGAATACACCCGCCAATGCCAGGAGCAGGGCCTGCCGAACAAGTTTATCGGGAAGAATTTTGTTTTCGACGAGCGCATGGGCGAGCGCATCAGCCCCGATGTGATTGCACTTTGCCACCAATGCGGGGCGCCCTGCGATACGCACGTCAACTGCGCCAACGACGCCTGCCATATCCTGTTTATTCAATGCCCGGCTTGCGCCGAAAAATACCAGCATTGCTGTTCGCAGCATTGCAGCGATTTCAATCTCTTACCGGAATCAGAACGCCAGGAGTTGCGCAAAACGATGGTGTTTAACGGCACCCATTTCAGCAAGGGACGGTATAAGGCGTTCCGGCAGGGAGAAGGGTTGGTGTTGGGATAGTTGGCAGTTTTTCAGGAAGCAGTTGGCAGGAGTGTTTTCGTTTCGGATCAAAATTTCAGGATTAAAATAGTTGGCAGTTGGCAGTTTTATAGTTGGCAGAAGGGTTTTGTTTTAGATGGAAATGGATAATAACCAACCAACTGAAAACTGCCAGTTTTAGAACAGAAGCAAATCGCATAGTAACCAACATGTTACATCCAAAAACACAACTGCCAACTGCCAACTGAAAAACTGCCAACTGAATCAAGTTAAGTGTTTCTAAACCAACGATCATACACCGCAATGGCAAAAAACAAACAACCAAACAAGCGGCAACCACAGACACCTGCGGCGAACAAACCGCTCCCTGCACCAATCGGGAAATTTTCCAACCCGTTGTTGCTGGCAGCGGTTTTGGCCGCGATCAGTTTTTTGCTTTATGCAAATACGCTTGGGCACGATTATACGCTCGACGACGCCATTGTCATCACCGACAACATGTTCACCCAGAAGGGCGTATCCGGCATCCCCGGGCTTTTTCAATACGATACCTTTTATGGTTTTTTTAAAGAAGAAGGCAAAGCGGCGCTGGTATCCGGCGGGCGCTACCGGCCCCTGACTCCTGCCATGTTTGCGGTGGAAGTGCAGCTCTTTGGGTTGAAACCGTTCGCAGGGCATTTATTTAATTTGCTTTGGTACGCTTTGACGGTTGTGGTGCTATTTGCCCTGTTGCGTCAACTTTTTATGTACAAAACCGATGCGGACCGTGCCGGATTCATTGCTTTTGCAGCGGCGTTGCTTTTTGCTGCGCACCCGGTACACACCGAAGTGGTGGCCAACATCAAAGGCCGGGATGAAATCATTGCCTTGCTGGGCAGTCTTGGGGCGGTCTGGTGCGCTTTGAAGGCCCACGAGGAAAAAGCTGAAGCACTC
>JBJXFD010000495.1:0-5348 GCA_046153985.1 Saprospiraceae bacterium | reverse complement strand
CAACGACGCCAATGTGCGCTTGTTTCGCCTCAACGACGAAATTATCCAAATCCTGCTGAGCGGCAAATTGCCGGAGCAAACCAACTGGCAGCCTGTTCCGATGGATCAATTTCCTGCCAATGGCCGTATTTTCGCAAGCAATCAGATTGATTTTACGGAATTATTTCATTTTACGGTGATTGCCTTTTGCCCCTTGCCTTTTGCCCCTTATTACACAACCCCGCCGCTTATCATGCGAATACGCCGCTCATCACTTTTTGCTTGCCGGGCGCCTTTTTAGCCTGTACCTTGCCCGAAAAAACAATAAAATCATGATCAAACCACTGTTGTTATTTTTCGGAATCGGATTCGCCAACCTGCTGTTTTCGCAAGACGTAACCGGCGACTGGCACGGGCAATTAGACATCCAGGGTGTTAAGCTGCGCCTGGTTTTGCATATTGAAAAGGAAGGTGACGGCCTGAAAGCCACTTTGGACAGCCCCGATCAAGGCGCTTTTGGTTTGCCGGCAGGCGAAATTCGCTACGAAGCCCCGGTACTAACTTTTGCCATGCCAAACCTCGGCGTCACCTACAAAGGCGAATGGCAGGCGGCCTCTGGAAGTTTCACGGGCACGTTCACCCAGGGCGGCCAGGGATTTCCGCTTGATCTCGGCAGGGCTGCTATCGAAGCCGTGAAACTGGAGCGCCCGCAGGAACCACAACCTCCGTTTCCGTATCGTTCTGAAGAGCTGAATTTTGTGAATGAAAAAGCGGGCGGCATTAAATTAGCCGGCACCCTGACTTTGCCGGAAGGCAAAGGCCCCTGGCCGGCAGCCATCCTCATCAGCGGTTCCGGCCCGCAAAACCGGGACGAAGAATTACTTGGCCACAAACCGTTTTTGGTGATTGCCGACTATCTGACGCGCAAAGGCATTGCTGTCCTGCGCTTCGACGACCGCGGTGTGGGCGCTTCTGAAGGAGATTTTCAGGCTGCGACTTCTGCCGATTTTGCGACCGACGTCGCGGCAGCAGTGAAGTTTTTGCGCCAGCGCCCGGATATTCGCCCTGCACAGGTTGGCCTGATTGGCCACAGCGAAGGCGGTTTGGTAGCGCCGATGGTCGCTGCGGAACTGCCGGAAGTGGCGTTTGCGATCCTGCTGGCAGGGCCGGGTGTGAATGGTGAAAAAGTAATTTTGCACCAATCTGCCCTGATTAACACTGCAGGCGGTGAACCCGAAGCGGTCATCCGCGAACAACTCAAATTGTCGAAAGGCGTTTTTAAAATTTTGCGCAAAAATGCGGATAAGGCCAAAGCTGAGCAAGCCATCCGCGCCTACCTGCAAGCAGAAATTCCCAAGCTTTCGGAAGCAGCCCGGGCAGAATTTGAGCCCATGGATCAGGTCATTGACCAGCAATTGAAACAATTGAACAGCCCATGGATGCGTTTTTTCCTGGCCCACGAGCCCATTCCGGTCTTGTCGAAAGTGCGCTGCCCGTTGTTGGTGCTCAATGGGGAAAAAGACCTCCAGGTTGACCCTGCGCAAAATGTTCCGCCCATTGAAAAAGCTTTGAAAAAAGCGAAGCATAAAGACTACACGATTCAGGTTTTGCCAAAGCTCAACCATTTATTCCAGCATACGGAAACGGGTAGCCCATCCGAATATGCAACGATTACGGAAACCTTTGCACCGGAAGTGCTGGAGTTGATGGCCTCGTGGATTGGTAATCGGTGTAAATAGTGTCTATCCATTTAGTCGGTGTCTGTTCTTTAGAGTTCGAGAGCAAGGCATATTTTGCCTATCAGTATTTTTCAAAATACACGCGGAATGAAGCGGAAAAATGGAGGTTGCAAATTGCGCTGCGCGACGCCCAATTGGGGCAGCTGCGGGCACAGGTGCAGCCCCATTTTTTATTTAATGCCCTCAATAACATCCGGGCTTTGGTGTTGGCGCGACGGCTTTGCCTTCGCGTCTCCGGCTTTGCCTTGGATTATCTTAAACTTGCCCCTGTTCATGCAAGCGGGCCAGAGTGCGATATAAAGAGTACGTTGGGGGCAGCAAGACCACTAACCACCTGAATCTGCCTGATCGCCAGGAGGATGAATTCCAAGTAACACCATCGCTTTCCTCAGCACAATTAATGGCTCTCTATTCATATTCAATGCCTCGATTGTTGCTCTACCCGATGGGGTATTTCCTAAAATAACTGTTGACGTTTCATCCCATGAAAAATGTTCTTTCCAGCCTTGGGTTCTTGGATTGAATAATTGCACAAAGGTTTCTGAAACGGGATCTTGAGCAGTCGTTTTGATGTATTTATGGGCATTGCAACCATTGCATGAATAAGCAAGGTTATCTAAGCTGTCAGAACCGCCCGCAGATGAAGGGATGATGTGTTCCACATTAATGGTCCCGTACCGCAGCGTTCAAAGCTTTTACAATATTCGCAGTACCCTTTTGCCCGTGTACGAACAAACTGTCGGGTAGCGACGGGTAAGCGTTGTTTACTCATATCTGAGCAAGGCCCAATTGCAGCATTAACGTATCATAGTCAGTATTGCGAAGAATAGCAAGTTTGGCAAGGCGTTCCATTCTGGTAGCTGCCCATTTTTCCTGAACATTAACTAAATCTATCAATTCTGTATGTTCTGAAGCGGTCAGGGTTTCTTCTTTGATTTTAGTATTCAAATAAGCTATTCGTTCCTTTTTGGATTTTGGAAAAGGTTGATATATTTTTTTCAATAAGTCTGATTCTTCCTGAGTCAGTACATCCGACCGTTGCTGAGCACGGCGTGTGTTTACAGCATGAACAAAATTCTCAAAATCCTGAACATTCAACTTCACCGCAGTTTCCACTAAATCTGAAAAAGACAACTTCCTTGCTTCCATATAGAATATCAGTTTATTCCACAAATTTAATCGTTTTGCAACTGATAAACAACCCCTGTTGGCAAGACTCCTCTACTTTGAACCGTTAGGTTTTGCCTGGTTTCAAGCACAAGCTATCAATAGTCCGGTAGATAGAACATACAGGCAGAGCCTGGGCGCAAGTAAGCGATATTTCAAATGTATTCGCATACAACGTCTAAATGTGGGGTTGACAGCCTATCTTTGCCGACAAACAACCAGCTTGAGCATGAAATTTTGGAATTATCGGATCGGGCTTTTGGCGGCGATAGCTGTGGTGTATCTCACCGGAAACCTCGCTTTTGACAAGCACGAGGATAACCTGACCAGAGGAGATTCCGGGCAGTATTACCTGCATGTATTGTCTTTTTTTCTGTACGATGATGTCGGCGATTACGACCGTAGCCTGACTGCGATGCGGAAGCTGTACCCGAATGTTCCGGACCCCCGGGACGATATATACGGCATCCGACCTACTGAAACCGGGAGGTACTACATCAAATACACTACCGGCACCCCCCTGATGGAAGCGCCATTTTTCCTGCTGGCCCATGCTTACGCGAAAATTGACAGCCGGTATCCCGCCAACGGGTGGAGCGAACCTTACCAATTGGTCCTCAATTTGGGCACCCTCTGCTATTTGCTGGTGGCTTTTTACTGGCTGGCGGGCATATTGGAGCGTTATTTCTCCCGCCGAATCGTTGTACTCACTTGTTTGACCATTGCGTTTGCGACCAATCTTTTCTACCACGGCACCTACGTCATCATGTCGCATGGCTTTTTATTTTTTGATTATTGCCTCTTGCTGCTGCTCACGCTGAGGTTTTATGAACGCCCTGGCATTGCGCGGGCGCTTGGCGTAGGGCTGGTCGTAGGATTGATTGGCATTACCCGGGTTCCGGAAATCATATCTGTACTCATTCCGGTTTTATGGGGCATCAAGTCACGGCACGAGTTTTATGACCGCATCCGGTATTTTTTGCGCAACTTCCATTTGCCTGTCGCACTGATCGTGGGTGTTTTGCTCGTGTTTTCAATCCAGTTTGCCTATTGGTATTACGTCAGCGGCAAGCTCGTTTTTAATCCGTATCAGGGGGAAGGGTTCAATTTTTTAGAACCCAAAATCCACCGCGCCTGGTTTGATTTTTCAAATGGCTGGCTGATTTACACGCCGGTTATGGCTTTTAGCTTAGTCGGCTTGTGGTGGTTGCGCCGGTATGTGCCGGGCGCGCTGTTGCCCGTTTTGGTATTTGTAGGCTTGCATTGCTTTATCCACTATTCTTATTACGCGTGGACTTTTTTTCCGGGTCTGGGACAGCGGCCCATGGTAGAAACCTATCCATTGCTTGCACTGGGGCTTGCTGCGTGTTATGCCCAAATGCACAAAGTACGGGCCCTGTCGTGGTTGCCCGTTCCTATACTTCTTGTTTTTTCAGTGCTCAATTTATTCCAGACCTGGCAAATGAAAGAAGGGATTATTTGGAGCGAACGGCACAACCGGGCATTTTATGTCGAAACGTTTGGCGCTACTCAACCCTCTTTGCAGGCCCTGCGCGCGTACGACAGCCGGCAGATTCAGCCCGATTCTTCAGATTTAACCTTCATGGATACGATCCTGACATCCGCCTTTTTTTCATCAGAAAAATGGGATACCCTTGCCATAGACAGCCTGGGGCGCACAAGCATTTTACCTGTCGGCACTGAGTTTGCCACCCTTGCAGAAAACTTACCATTGTCAACGAATATACATTATGTTGGCGTTTCGCTACTGGCCTTTGCGACGGAAAAAGGCCGGATCGGGCACCGCGATAAAGGAGCAAATCTGATGGTGGAAATTATTCAAAAAGATGGCAAGGTCTGGAGGTGGGCCTCCATCAAACCTGGGGTTCATATCGGCAACCCGGGCAACAGTATCTGGACCATGGGCGAGGTAGAACAATGGGGCGAGGCTGGCTTTTTTATGAAAATACCGAAATCACTGCCGGAAGGCGCCACGCTGAAGGTTTATATCTTCAACCCGGACAGGCAAGCGCTGTATATAGACGACCTGGAGGTGACGGCCTGGCAAAGGCGGTAAACGCCTCAAAGTAAAAAGAGTCTCACAGAGGGCTTAACTCCGTGAGACTCTTTTTACTCCGTGAAACGCTGCGTCATGAAGGAGAGCGTGGTTAGCGAGGGTGTCACTTTAAGTGTAATGTCGTCAAATTAGCGAACGATAACCACGAAGTGGTTGAAGGTGAATAGCCCCCGATGCAATCGGGGGTTGGTCGCATCAACGAAATTTAACGCGCAACCCCGAATGGGGTTGAATGTTATTGCGTCACGCCCTAATCTTCCATATTCAACCCCATTCGGGGTTGTGCGTTACCTCACCACTTCCACTTTCCCCCGATTGCATCGGGGGCTATTCAAATTTGACCCTTGCAGGGTCTTTCACGTCGCTAAGTTGACGGCATTACTGCC
>JBJXFD010000491.1:0-10890 GCA_046153985.1 Saprospiraceae bacterium | reverse complement strand
AAGGAATCAAGGTTTTGGATAATTATTTGGACGCTTGTAATATTATCCATGATTCCGTTAATGAAAAGTGGAATTATCAGATCGTCCCAATGTAGCCAAACCCGACAGTTATTTTTTCAGCAGCCCTCAGTGTCAAAACCAAGTCTTACCATTTCGTCATTACGCAATGGGAAAAACTTGTAAGAAACTTCAGTGTTAAAATCACCGGATATTTCATTGATAGCCCAAGTTACAGAACAAGATAGGTAAGTGAAATACCGCTGTCGGGCACTCAAGGCATTAGAATATTGACCTTTCAATAACCCTTTGAGGTTTGCGGCATAAGGGTCGGGTAGAATAGGTAAAAAGCTAAAAAGCCCATGTTGAATAATCAAGTTACCTCTTTTTAGCTTTTTGTCGCTTTCTAATCGGCCTGTCATGAAAAAAGAAATCGGGTTGGTAATGGTTAAAATGGAGTTGTTCAATGCAATCGCGTTAGGTTCATAAATGACAAAGCTGTTAGTGCTTCTTGCATTAAACTGATTGTCAACCAGAATATTTGGGTCAAAAAGTAGAATACTATGAAGATGTTGAGATGCTGAATACAAAAAATAACTATCCTTGCCTTTGATTGCAAAAGGTTGCCCATTTACCTTAACCGGACGATCCGTTTGAATGTCAGCATCTGCTTGGGTATAGAGTAATTCATTTCCGTTACTTAGACTATAATAGGTCAATGGAAATTCGCTGGCAAATTGAAGCCTGGCTTCCGAGCTCAATCCGGTGGTTTCGCTTTCCCACAGATCGAAATAATGATGGGCTAGAATATTCGATGCTTTTTCAGAGGATAGGATTATGATTCCCGGCTCTAGTTGAAACCAAGTAGCATTCGTCTTGATACCTCCTCCTTCTAATCCTAACCAATTACATTGCATTGCTGTATCAAATAAAACTGCAAGCCCACCTATTCCAGCTGCGATTGGTGGTGAAGAAATATTAATAGAAGCAGTAGGAAGGGTCCAGGCAGCTTGTCGAGGTGTTCCATCGCCCTTTATACCGAACCAAGGGGATTTTAGGGTGTCCTCAGATATTTGTATGTTGTTAGGTTGAATTATGCAAGGGATTAATATTTTTTTAAGCTGCTCGGAGTAGGTGGGCTGTTCATCTCTCTGCAAATCAAAATTTCGTCTATCTTGGTATAAATTCCATTGGGCTTGAGCCATTGCGAGAATGGAGAGATCATTTTGCTCCATTTGTATTTCAACCGAACTTGGGAGTTGGATGCTAGCATCTACGGCGTCTTTTCCATACTCATCAAGGGAAGAAAGTGCTGCGTCTGGCTGAACTAAGTCTAATTTCAAATTGATCGAAGCCCCTGTTGGCAATTTTAATGTATGGTCAGCCATTGAGCCTTGTATACTCAAATGCATAGTGCCCCCACTAATCTTTAATCCAGTATAGTGACCCGATGGTGCGTCACCACTAAACAGGTTTGAGCGTATCCAAATGCTCTCCCCTTCAATTTTATGAGTAGTTTGAGAATGGGCAAAGAGAAAAATGCGGACTGGAACAAGCAAAGAAGGTAAAGTTTCATTTCCAATAAATACTGAAATGGTTTTGGTTAGCTGGTAAAAGTCAAACCAATAGGTCAGTCCATTATCAGCTAGAAAAGGGCCTTCAGTAAATGTAATCAATGAACCTGCTCCCCAAGCGGGAACTGCACCTGGAAGTAGCGTACTAATTGATGGGGTAGTTCTTCGAAATACCAAGTATTCTGTATCTTGTATTTGGTCCTTTTCCAGCGCAATCTTTTTACTCAAGTAGGTCATTTCTTTGAATAGGGGAATTCCTTCCAAAGGATTGTCAATCAGGGTGTCTACTTGTTCAAACTGAAATAAAGTTGAAGCCTCGCTAATATTCAGCTCAGTATCTCTTCTATAAGCAATAGCAATGTTCTCACGGAGGCGTTTTAGAGCCTTATGATCTTCTTGACTCTGAGGAATTATGCTTCCAGTTAATTCTACTAGAAATTTGGCAATTTTTTGGTAACCCATGACATTGCATTTATTCGAATTTAATTATAATCATGAACTCCTTCTATCGACTATCGCTCAGGTAACACCTTTGTGCTTATCTTTATGCCTTTCGGCATTTTCCATTTTTGGCGCTGGCGAATCCACAATACTATTTTTGCAGACCCGGTAAAGACTTTACCCGTACTCAAATGATTTACCTTGAACGAGTTACTTGGCCCAACATCACTCATGGTTCTTTATTTTTTCTTAATGACTCCCAACAATGTACAGCCAAACCACATGTATTTTGAAATCCATACTTCGCAACTCAATACCCACAGGTACCGTTACGACTCATATGGCACACATACAACAATGCCCCTGCTTTCGGCAAGTACCTGAAAGCAAGGGCATCGTATAGCTGTTCTCTGTGGCGGTCATATTAGGATTCGTATTACAAGCAGCAAGGTAGTACTTGTTTTTTGTACTGCAAAACGTGGATATAAAAAAATTTATATTCGCCTGTGTTGTCAAAATTCAAAATTTTAATTTAAAATTTTGAATTTTTTCCAAATTTCACTATTTAAAAAAAAAAGGGGGGGGGGGTAAGTTTTTGACGTTTTGCAGCCCTCATACCCTGCTCACGCCCATAGCCGTCCGGAACCTTCCGAAGTTTAATATGCGTTTCAAGCCGCCGCATACCCCGAAACCTTCCTAATCTCCGGCGGCTGAAAACCCAACACAATATCAGATTTGGCTATTCCTTGCTCTTCCAACACTTCGGCAATGTCTACGTCTGTCCAATTTTGTTGTATCCAGATTTTGCCGTCAATAAGGTCAAAATGGAATACGCAGGAATGCACCCTTTCGTCACCGTCCCAGCCCAGCCGAATCAGGTAGTAATGACCATTTTGGTCATCCGCAACGATTTGGCTATTTTTCCCATTGCATTACAAATATCGGTTTTTTTAGCCCAAAAATCAAAAATTCATCCTGCTCCCGAGTGGGTAAATGCGCCTGAATCCGTTGATTCAGGCGCATATCATCCAAGCGGGCATTCAGCTTTCCGAACACATTCATTCAACCTCCCAGCCTGCATCCGTCCTTACATAGTGCTGCGGTGGATTACTCGACATATCCCATGCGCGATCACCAGCATCGCCTTGCGAATGCAAGGGCGCCCCGTTACACAATAAAACGCCGTTAAGCCCGTGCAGCCAAATGCCGTTATTGGCTATTAATTGGTTATCCCCATAAACATCTCCTTCATAGGTAAACGAAAGTAAACCACTTATGCGGGGAGAAGGCCCCTGAGAAAAGGCCCAGCGTCGCGTTCCGTCTTCAAAATGATGAATGAGGCCGAATTCTATTTTTTGCTGTTGATAGCCCCTTGCCTGCCAAAGCAGGGCAGCGTCGCCACGGGGCGCCAGTTGTACTTCAACGAGCTTTGTTTCTTCATAAGGTGCGCCAAGTCCCGAGCTGCCTTTAAAAACCAATCCTGAATATTCGCCGGCTACCATGATTTGAGCACGATTCTGGCCATTTTTCTGCCAGGTCCTGGCCGTAGAACCATCGCTCTCTTCAATTCCAAATAGCAGCTGGAAAACATTGCTTCCCAATTCTTCTCTGATCAATATTTCTCCCCAGGAATAGGGGATTTGCCCTTCGATGATGACGGCATTATCAAAAACATCTACCGTCGCAACTGTTGGAAAATCAGAAAATGCACGATTAATAATTGCTGCAAGGGCAGACGCCGTATAAGAACCGGGGGGAAATTCAACCGTTCTGGCTCCTGAGCGATCAATTGTTATGGTCAATTGTTCGGTTCTGTCAAACACCCACGAATCCGGGAGATTTTTTGAATCTATACGGGCTGGAATCCCTTCGAAGGGCTTGAGAAAGATGGGTGTTGGATCCTCAGCCGGTAAACCATCTGGAAAATGATTAGGCGGTGGAGCGCCTAAAAAGGTACCTCCCAAGACCTGCACAAGCTGCCCCAGTTGTGCACGCTTTGAAGACTCGGCGCGACAATTTCGAAGCTGGCTTGTACTATCCATGTAATAAGGCGCGCCTACGTTGCCAGCGCCAGCCTCTACATAGCAATCCGAATAGCCGTTTCCCGCCAGGCTGGAGTCATAAATACCCGCCTGACATTGAAAAGCATTGATTCGGGAAAAAAATCCACCTTGCGCATCGTTTCCCCGAGTATAGGTTGCCCAATAACAATCCTCCGCAACAATGTTTTCTAATCGGGATAAATTTACATTCGGAACACGGCTAGCATCAGACATAGGGGTTCCAGGACGACCATCCAGATCAATTGCACGGTTCCACCGGGCTAAGTATAAATTCCTGCCGAAAAAAGTACATTTAGCATATATGCCTCGATGCTCATATTTGCTATGAGGCGAGCCTTCATAAAAATGGGAATCGTACCCACGTATCATTGCAAGATTCTCAAGGGTAATTCCGGGCATTTCTATTAAAAAGCCATCTGCTTCCAAAGGAAAAATGAGTGTTGTTGCACTTCCTGAAGCATGTCTGACGGAATCAAACGGCGCCATCGGCGAAGCCGTCCTTCCCACTCCCCCTTCCCCGATAAAGGTAATGGCTTTAGGCAGAGGCCGGCCCGCAGATGGAACCAGGCGCAAAGGCGCCTCTGCTATTAAATAAAATCCGGCAGGAATCTGAATAATGCCGCCTTCCGGCGATAAAGCTTCCAATGCGGCATAAAATGCAGGTGTGGAATCCTCGCGGCCGGTCGGGTCTGCGCCGTGATCTAAAACATTCTGACTCATAGTGGATGGTATTTAGTGGTTATGATGAAATCAGGTGTTCACAATCCTGTAAAAAGACCTTCCGAAGGTAAAGGCAAGACCAATCATTTCTACTGTAAAAATCCGACAACTTTTATTTTTCCCGGATAACTTCCTGAAAGACTTGCAGCAATTCCGGTGTTTGCCGGAAAAAGTATTCAAAGCCATCACCCGTTTTTTGTTTCAGGTCTTTGATAAAATGTGGAATGTCATAATAACCTGACTGATCTGCAATTTCGCCCAGCAGATGGATGCCTCTGAATTTTAATAAGTCAATTGCGTATTGAAAGCGCCAGATGTTGGCATACGTTTTAGGTGAGACGCTCACTTTTTCAAGGAATTGTCGTTCGAGATTGCGCTCGCTCATACAAACCTGTTTCGCCAATTCGCGTACTTTGATCAAGCCTTTTTTAGTGATGATGATGTTCACGGCATGAAATATCGGGTCTTCCTGCCAACGGCTTTTTTCGCCGATGCGATTCAGGAGGAATTTCAAAACCAGCTCATCTTGCCAGGAATGAATAAAGCCATCCTCTATTTGAGGTTTAAAAAACGCTCCTTCTTTGACCATCAAATCGCACAGATCAGCAAAATTGTTGGTCACAACATTCAATCGTTCGCGTATAAAATGGTAAGCAATCACCGGATGCAATACCAGTACTGCCCACTGTCCGCTTCCTTTCACTTCCATCAAAACAGGGCCCTGAGTCAGCAAGCCTCCCACCGCTATTTGACCAGACTTTACCAATCCATTATAACTTGCAATCTTCCAGGGAATTATAAATTCGTTTGCCGGATAAGGACTGGATGCAGGCTGTGTGACTGGAAACATATTCAGATATACAAACCCGGAAGGTGGAAAATAATGTTGAGTCAGTTGTTCAAAATTAAAACCCATAGTAGCACCGTAAACCGGCAAAGTGCTTATTTTATAGGAAGAGAGAAGTGTAATTGGCATGGCGACAGGGGTAGAAAATTGAAACCAGTTAGTGAAAAATTGCTTTCCTTGCTACACAGGTCCGTGTTCGTCATTGCAGGATGGGTTTGTCCCGTAATTCAATAAAGAAAATTAACCCGGCAAGACACCCTCAAGTATTTATAGACGGCAATTGTTTTTGTTACATTCCTGCTACTTTTTTCCCCCGCGCGCAGGCTTCAGCCTCCCAATATCCCCTCCTTCATTTTTCCCAAAAAACCACTATTTTTACCCCCTCCTAACACACAAAAATCAAATCCACCAAACATGAAACTCCCAACCCTCCTCCTCCTAACCCTCTTCACCATCACCTGCAAAGCGCAAAACACCCCAAAATTCAACCTGGATTTTGAAGCCTACAAGCCAAGCGAAAAGCTTGCCGATGGCTGGTTCAAATGGGGGGCCTACGACCTGGACATGGATACAGCTGTGGTGCATGCCGGAAAATATGCCGCCAGGATCAGCTCGACGAGTGAAGGCGGCGCTTTTGGAAGTATCGCGTATAGGATTCCGGCCAATTACGCCGGCCAATCCATCAAGCTGCAAGGGTGGATGAAAACGCTGGAGGTAGCAGGCGGATTCGCGGGGTTGTTGCTGCGCATAGACGGCGGCGGAACTTCCCTCGCTTTCGACAATATGCAAAAGCAAAACATTACCGGCACGAACGACTGGAAACAGTATACCATCACGTTTGCTTATCCGGAAGGCGCTGAATCCATTTTTGTGGCGGGGATTTTGACCGGCAACGGCAAAGCCTGGTTCGACGACTTTGTCCTGACCATTGATGGCGAAAATGTGCAAACCCTGAAGGAAAAAGAGAAGCCGGTTTTTAAAGCAAACTTAGACAAAGCATTCGATGCGGGTTCTAACCTCCAATTCCCGGAACTGAATGATGCGTTGATCGCCAACCTGGAATTATTGGGCAGGATTTGGGGCTTTTTAAAATACCACCACCCGGAAGTCGGCAAAGGAAATTACAACTGGGATTACGAACTTTTTCGCCTGTTGCCCAACTACCTGAAAGTCGCAAAAGTATCGGAAAGGGATCAGATGCTGTTGAAATGGATCGAACAATATGGGCCAATTGCAAAATGCAAAAAATGCAAACCCGTGGCGCCGGATGCGTTCCTGAAGCCGGATTTATCCTGGATTCAAAGCGGTCAATTGAATTCAAAATTAGAGAAGAAACTGCTGGAGATTTACCAAAAAAGGCATCAGGGCAAACATTTTTACATCCGCATGGTGGAGAACGTTGGCAATCCTGAATTTTTGAACGAAAACCCCTATGCTGAAATGGCCTATCCGGATGCGGGTTTCAGGCTGTTGGCGCTTTACAAATACTGGAATAGCATTCATTATTTTTTTCCGAATAAACACCTCATGGACAAAAACTGGAACGACGCGCTGAAAACGCATATCCCCGGGTTTCTCCATGCAAAAAATGAACTGGAATACGAGTTGGCGGCCATTCAGCTCATCGGAGACATCCAGGATACCCACGCAAATCTGTGGCGGGGCAATGAAAAAATGGAAGAAGCAAAAGGCCGTTTTTATCCGCCGGTTCACGTGCAGTTTATCGAGGATAAATTGGTGGTGACGGACTATTACAACCCGGAACTGAAACCGGTCGCTGAATTGGAAATTGGGGATGCAATTACGCACATCAATGGCAAAACAACGGAAAGCCTGGTGGACAGCCTTAAGCGCTATTATCCCGCTTCAAATGACGCGGCAAGAGGGAGAGATATGTCCACTGATTTGTTGCGGTCAAATAATCAAAAAGTCAACATCCGCTATATTTCTGACGGGCATCAAAAACAAAAAGAGCTGGCGCTTTACGAACGGGACAGCCTCAAAATTTACCGATGGTATAAAAAAGATGACGAAAGGAGTTTTAAACTTTTGGATGGGAATATTGGCTACGTGACGTTAAAGTCCATCAAAGAAGATGACATCGCTGAGCTTAAAGAAGCGTTTAAAAACACAAAAGGCATCATCATTGATATCCGCACCTACCCGTCTACTTTTGTGCCCTTTTCGCTGGGTTCCTTTTTCGTTTCCTCTTCCACCCCGTTTGTGAAATTCACGAATGGAAACGTTGACCATCCCGGCGAGTTTACGTTTACCGAAGCTATTGAAATTCCCCAAGCGTCGGAAACCTATCGGGGAAAATTGGTCGTCCTGGTCAATGAACTTTCTCAAAGCCAGGCGGAATACACGGCCATGGCATTCAGAGCGGGCGACAACACCACCATAATCGGAAGTACGACTGCTGGCGCCGACGGCAATATTTCCGCCATACTTTTGCCGGGAGGACTAAGAACCGTAATTTCAGGGATTGGAGTCTATTACCCCGATGGAAAAGAAACCCAAAGGGTTGGAATCGTGCCAGACATCGTCTTGAAACCCACCATCAACGGCATTAAAGCCGGGAAAGATGAATTGTTGGAAAAAGCGATTGAAGTGATCCATCAATAGACTTGTGGCGGGTGGAGGGAGTCTTTTCCGCGGTGAGGAAGCCCCCAAACGCAATCAATCCGTCCGGCAATACTGCCGGGCGGATTTTTTTGTTTTAGCCCACCAGAAAAAGCTTCAAAACCATCCACTTCCCTGCCCATGCGACAAATTTGAAAGCCTGTGCGACAATTGTGGAAGCGCCGGGGCTTGCCCTGCCCACATCTTTGCAGCATCACTTTTTCAAATTAAAATTTCATCATTCAAAACTTTTCTAACTATGAAAAACTTCATTTCCTGTGTGACCACTTTAATCTTTATTAACCTGTTCGGTTTCAATGCCAACGCCCAAAACAATTCCAAAGAAGAAGCCGCCCTGCTAAAAATGTGGGATACTGTTTGGGAAGCCTATGAATCAGGCAACGAGACCAAAATGTGGTCGTTCTATGCCGAAAATGCTTGTGAAGTCTATCCTGACGGCAGCAGTATTTGTGGTTTGAAAGCAATCCTTCAAGGATATGAGCAGTTCAAAACCATGCTCGAAGGCACCCCATCTTGGTCTACGACCAAGCCAACAATCACCTTTTTCGGGCCGGATGTGGCACTCCTGATGTCTGACGTGACCACCGATGTCAAATTGAAAGGCGGACAGCAAATTGGCGGCAAGTCGAAGTTCGCGAGCATCGTCCATAAAATCAATGGCAATTGGCTGATTGTATTTGACAGCCAAACCCCGATCATGGAAATGCCTGCTCCCGGCAATTAACCCCAAATTAACCCGTCCTACAGCTTTGGTTCGTAGGGCGGGTATCTTTTCCACTCCTTTTTAAATGACTACCTTTTAAAACATCATCATGCACAACCAATTTCCATTCACAATCGAAACCAAATACGGCGAAAAAATCAACTTCCTTCGCATGGAAGGTGAAAAGTTGATACTTGAAGGCTTTTGCGAACCAATGGCCGGCCCCGGAATGCACGTCCACCTTCGACAAGATGAAGGCGTAACGGTCGTCAAGGGAAAAATCGGCTACCAGATTCTGGGGGAAGAACCCCGATACGGCGGCCCGGGCGACAGCGTCACGTTTAAACGCGGCGTTCCACACAGATTCTGGAACGCGGGCGAAGAAGAACTGCACATCACAGGTTGGATTAATCCTGCTGAAAACGTAGCCTTTTTCCTCTCAACGCTTTATGATGCCCTGAATCGGGGAGAAGACAAGCGACCCGAGCTGTTCGACGGTGCATATTTGACCTGCCGCTACCGCAATGAGTTCGACACGCCTGAAATTCCGGGGTTTGTCAAAAAAGTTATTATGCCGATCATTTACTTTATTGGCCTGGTAACGGGTAAATACCGAAAATTCGACCACGCACCGCAGCCGATTTGACTTTGACAAGTAATAGTTTTCATCATCAATCTCTGGACCCTCGCTTATTTTGTACCGATGAACAAATACTTCGATAGCCAGGACTACGAAGCAGAAACCCTTCGCCGTTTGGTAAAACGTTGGACAACGGCCAATCATTTGCGGTTTGTATTGCTCACTGTGGTGTTAGGATTGGCAATTGCTGCATTTGAACATTACCGGGGCTGACTTGCCGGCCCTAATCCGATAATTTTTTTAACCTTTAATTTCTTCAGTCATGTCTAAAGTACTAAAAACAGCAACCCTGCTGCTCCTGATCGCATTTTGCGCTCAAAACCTCAATGCTCAGGCTATTTCCGACGCCGATAAAAAAGGCGTAGAAGCCTGTTACAACAATTTTATGGCGGCTTTTGAAAAAATGGACGCTGCGGCCATGGGCGCGCTGTTTACCGAAAACGGTGTACACATCAACCCGCTTGGAACCATCGTACGGGGCCGTGCGAACCTTACTGCGCATTACGCCGGATTCATGGAATTTTTAAAATCTCAGCCTAAGCCGGACAGTTCAAAATCCGAAAACACAGATTGGCAAAATCAATACCTGGCAAAAGACCTGATCCTTGCCACATATACCAGTAAAGACACCCATACCTATGGCGATAAAGTGGTGGAAGAAACCATGTCTTTTTGCGTTTTGCTGCGCAAAAAAGGAGAGCAATGGTTAGCCGAACTGGTAACGCTTACGCCTGTTGTGCCGATGCCGGGGAAATAAGGGACCGGGATAATAGTGTACTGGTATATTGGTTATTGGTGTACTGGTGAAAGCGGTTGAAAATTCTTTTTTTACAAGTCTTTGAAAAAGCAGATATTTCAGCCTCTTTCACCTTTAACCATCAGAACAGTATGAAAAACTGGCAAACTTCTCTTTATGGGCAAATTGCCTATTTAGGGCTTACCGGCGCAGGCCTTCTTTTTATGCCGCAGGTTGTTACTACTTTACTCAAACTCGGACCATCGGAGGAAGTATGGATCCGGGTCGTGGGCGCAATCGCTTTAATGTTGTGTTTGTACTACTACGCGGGCATAAAAAATGATGCCCTGTGGTTTGCCCGGACCAGCGTTTGGGGGCGTTACTTTTTTTGCGCGTCGCTGGTTGTGCTATCGCTGGTTTTCGAGATTCCCATGTTGATTGGGCTTGCTGTAGTGGAGGCAGGACTTGCGGCCTGGACGCATTGGTCAGTGAGCCGTTGATTTTGAGTTACAATGCGATCAAATAC
>JBJXFD010000485.1:0-7024 GCA_046153985.1 Saprospiraceae bacterium | reverse complement strand
CCTGGCGCGCACCATTATTGTGAACCCGATGATCATGCTCTACGATGAACCCACAACAGGGCTTGACCCCATTACTTCGCATGAAATCAGCAACCTGATTCTGGATGTTCGAAAAAAATACAAAACGTCTTCCATCATCATTACGCACGACATTAAATGTGCTTTGATTACCGCAGACAGAATGGTCATGCTGAACGAAGGAGAAATTTATCAGGAAGGGTCGGTAAAAGAATTTGAAGCCTCGAGCGATCCATTAATTCAATCTTTTTTTGCTTAAACAAAATTGCCATGCACACACACACAAATAAAGTACGCTTAGGTTTGTTTATCCTTGGGGGATTGGCGCTTTTTGTATTGGCCATATATATCATTGGCAAACAAAAACATTTATTTGATCCTGTTTTTAAGGTCACTTCGACTTTCTCCAATGTAAGCGGCTTACAGGTTGGAAATAGTATTCGGTTTTCCGGAATTAACGTCGGCACCGTCGGTAGCATTGTCATTGTTAACGACACCACAGTCTGGGTAGATTTGTTGCTAAAAAAATCGGTCCGGAAGTTCATTAAAACGGACTGCGAAGTGGCAATCGGCTCAGAGGGGCTTATCGGCGACCGGCTTTTGGTCATTACCCCGGGAAGCGCTGATACGCCTTTGGCAAAAGAGGGACAGCAACTTGCTAGCATGGAGCCGGTTGAGACGGATGCCATCATGGCAAGTTTGCAAATAACTGCCGTAAATGCCGAAATTATTTCGCAGCAGCTTGCAGAAATTATGATCAATATCAACAGCGGAAAAGGAACGCTCGGCAGACTTCTTCAGGATGAGACCATTGCGGAGAATTTTGATCAGACCATGCTGAATTTGAAAAAAAGCACCAAAGGCCTGAATGAAAACATGGAAGCGGCCAAAAGTAGCATCCTTTTGAAAGGTTATTTTAACAAAAAGGAAAAAGCGGCAGCGAAGAAAAAGGAAGAAGAGCAGCAAAAAGCAGAAGCAGCAAAAAAGAAGGCTGCTAAAGATTAAGCAAAAAATGAGGAGGATTGAGTGGTTGTTCGTTGTTTGTTGTTTGTTGTTCGTTGTTCGTTGTTCGTTCTGTTCTCACTCCCCCAATCTTCAAATCCTCAAATCTTCAAATCCTTTTTCTGGTTATTTGTTATTGGTTATTGGGCTGTGCTCGCATCTTCAAATCCTCAAATCCTCAAATCTTCAAATCCTTTTTCTGGTTATTTGTTATCGGTTATTGGTTATTGGTCTGTTCTCGCATCTTCAATCCTCAAAACTTGTCCCGCCCAAGCGGGATCCTCAAATTTTCAAAATCCCCCAAAGGTGTGAATATTGCAACATTCCCACAGAATTGTGTAAGTTTTTAAGGTAGAAGTACCCGTATTTTTGCGTGTATTTCTAAAACTACCTTATATTGAAGCTCTACATCAAATACATGGTGAGTACTCGTTGTAAAATGGCGGCTAAAGAGGCATTAAAAAAGCTCGGCCTCCATTTTATCATTGTTGATTTAGGTGAAGTTGAAATTATGGAAAACCTCAATCATGAACAATGGGAGCAGCTAAGAATTGTATTAAGTCAATCAGGATTAGAATTAATGGATGATAAAAAAGCAGTGCTGATTGAAAAAATAAAACGAACCATCATTGAGATGATTCATCACTCAGACAGCGATCTTAAAATTAATTTCTCTGATTTTTTAAGTAAAAAAATAGGACATAACTACACCCATCTGGCAAATATTTTTTCCGAAGTTCAGGGAACTACAATTGAACAATTTGTTATTCTGCACAAAGTTGAACGCATCAAAGAACTAATCGTTTATGGCGAATTAAACATTACGGAAATTGCATGGAAGATGAACTACAGCAGCGTTGCGCACCTTTCAACTCAATTCAAAAAAGTGACGGGGCTCCCCCCCTCTCATTTTAAAAAATTAATCATCAAAAGGCGGAATCCGATTGAAGATATTGGAAACCCATAACTTTATAAAACAGCAAATATGAACATCAAAAGAATTTTTGGCGCAATACTAACGGTACTTGGGATAGGCGGTCTCATTTACACGGCAATCTTGTTTACCAATACATCAGGCGGTACCCGGGATGTTAAATCGCTTATCATATACGGCATTCTTGGGCTTATATTTTTCAGCGCCGGTATTGGCCTGGTGCGCACAACCAAGGACGAATCGTAGCAAGAACCAAAAGCAAGGCAGTTCTAAAAACAACTTTATGGCAAATTTAGAAAAACGGGCAGAGGAGTTAACCATTGCGAACAAAGAACTTGCCTTTCAAAACGAGGAAAAGGAAAAACGGGCAGAGGAGTTGAGCATTGCGAACAAGGAACTTGCCTTTCAAAACGAGGAAAAGGAAAAACGGGAAATTGCAAATAAAGAACTTGAAGCATTCAACTATACTATAAAATTAGTTTCACAATATTCTCTTAGCCTTATTGAAGCGAGTCGTGACCCATTATTTGTAATTAGCCCCGAAGGAATAATCACTGATGTGAACAATGCATCGGCGAAAATAACGGACGTATCGCGTGAAAAATTAATGGGCACAAATTTTATTGATTATTTTACTGAACCCGGAAAAGCGCGTGAGGGTTATCAAGAAGTTTTTGCTAAGGGCTTTGTGGAAGATTTTCCGCTAACCATAATGGATGGTAAGCTAACCCCTGCATTATTCAATGGATCGGTTTATAAAGATGATAGAGGAAATGTGCTTGGCGCAGTGGTCGTGGCAAGGATTATTACCGAGCAAAAAAGGTTTGAAAAAGAATTGACAGAGGCAAGAGTGTTTGCCGAGTTGGCAACAGAAATTGCTGAAGTAGCGAAAAGTAAAGCCGAAAGCGCCACACGAATAGCAGAAGGCGCTCTGAAAGCGAAACAGCAATTTTTGTCGAATATGAGTCATGAAATACGCACGCCCATGAATGCAATTATCGGGTTTACAAAGGTGGTATTGAAAACGGATTTGTCCGCAAAACAAAAAGAGTATTTAACCGCTATAAAAATAAGTGGCGACGCCTTAATCGTACTGATTAATGACATACTCGATTTAGCAAAAGTAGATGCTGGAAAAATGTCATTTGAGCAAACACCGTTCAAAATGGCGATATCCATATCAGCCATGCTTCATTTATTTGAGACAAAAATCCAGGAAAAGAATTTAACATTGGTGAAAGAATACGACCACAAAATTCCTGAGGTACTGGTCGGCGATCCGGTGCGGTTGCATCAAATTATTTTAAATTTGGTAAGTAATGCCGTGAAATTTACAACAAAAGGAAAAATCACCATAAGTGTTCGTTTGCTCAGTGAAGATGATGAACAAGCAACCATTGGATTTGCAATTACCGATACAGGGATTGGAATACCAGAAAATAAAATTGAAAACATTTTTGAAAACTTCCAGCAGGCCTCCAGCGCAACTTCAAGGTTGTATGGCGGAACAGGGTTAGGGCTTGCTATTGCCAAACAATTAGTAGAACAACAGGATGGAAGTATTCATGTGAAAAGTAAAATTGATGAGGGTTCTACTTTCAGTTTCATTTTGAGTTTTCAAAAAACAAATGCTCAAGCTGAATTGGAAACAGGAGAAGAGGAATTAAATACGGAAATTAAAAACGTAAAAGTATTGGTGGTGGAAGATATGGCGCTGAATCAATTGCTCATGAAAACACTATTGGATGATTTTGGATTTGAACGCGACATCGCCGAAAACGGGAAAATAGCTATTGAAAAATTAGCTGTCAAGTCCTATGATATTATCCTGATGGACTTGCAGATGCCAGAAATGAATGGATTTGAAGCGACAGAATACATCCGGAATACGATGCATTCAAACATCCCCATCATCGCGCTGACTGCAGATGTAACGACCGTTGATTTAGCAAAATGTAAAGCAGTGGGTATGAATGATTACATTGCAAAACCGGTTGACGAAAGAATATTGTTCAGTAAAATTGTCGGGCTTATAAAAAAATCTATTCATACGGATAAAATTAAACCGACAATAAACAATCAGGACCAAAAATCAAAACACATTGATCTGAATTATTTAAACCAGCGCACAAAATCTAATCCTGCATTGATGCTGGAAATGATTTCTATCTATTTGGAGCAAACCCCTCCTTTGATCAATGCCATGAAGCAAAGCTTCCAGAAACAAGACTGGGATTCTTTGCACGCAGCCGTACACAAAATGATTCCATCTTTTTCCATCATGGGAATAAGTAAGGATTTTGAAAGTATGGCAAAAAAAGTTCAGGAATATGCGCGTACACAACAAAAAATTGAAGACATAGCTGATCTGGTACTTCAAATTGAAGATGTCTGTACCCAGGCTTGTCAGGAATTGAAAGAGGAGTTTAATAAGATTAAAAACACCGAATCATGAAGAATGGACACCGAATTAAGCTTTTTTTGGTAGATGATGATGCTCTTTTTTTAAAATTATTAAAAGTTGAATTCCTCCAACACGAGGATTTTGAAATTGAAACCTTTGCCACGGGTGAACATTGTGTGGCAAATTTATCAAATTCACCTGATGTGATAATTTTGGATTACCACCTCGACGGTATTGATAAAAATGCTATGAACGGCATCGAAACCTTAGACAAAATCAAAACCTTCAACCGGGATATCCCGGTGATTATGTTGTCTTCTCAGGATCGGATTGAAGTAGCGATTAACTGCATGCACCACAAGGCTTTTGATTATGTTGTAAAAAGTGAAACCGCCTTCATGCGCCTGCAAAAAATTATTCCAAGAATATTTAAGTATAAAAAAATAAAACAGGAGTTAACCTGGTACATGGAACGGATGTAAATCAGTGAAAAATGTAAGTGTTATTAACAATTGTGTAATACTTCCCTGCCAGAATGCCCTCACCTTTGTAGTGTGAAAATTCTTTCACTACAAAAGTCATGAGCATTGAAAAAGAATAAACTCTTAGCAACCCTAATTATATTATCGGTTGTTTTAATTGTCGGGTGCCAAAAAGACGACTATAAAGAAATCCTTGGTGTGTGTCCGGTTGTGGTGTCCACAAATCCCGATAATTTACGCACTGGAGTGTCCCTTAATCAGGTCATCACCGTTACCTTTAACGGCCCGATGAACCCTGCAACCATAACCACTTCAGCGATCACGCTTCAAGGACCAGGCGCAACGCCCGGAGCCATTTCCTACTCAGGATTAACCGCGTCATTTACGCCTTCCAGTCCGCTCAAACCCAATACCACCTACACCGGTCGGGTGAATACCACCGTGAAAGACATTACCGGCAACGCCTTGCAAACCGATTACGTGTGGACATTCACCACCGGAGCCGAAGGTGTTGAACTGAATTCGATTGCGCGGTTCGGCATTCTCGCAGGAACGGGCATCAGCAGTACTGGCTTCAGTGTGATCAACAACATGGATATTGGCATAAGCCCCGGCCTTCGCGCATCAATTACCGGATTTCCTCCTGCCACCATCGTAAACGGAGCCATGTATGCCTCAAACGACCTGGTACCTTCCGGGGTATTTGCCATGCTATCGACGGCTAAACAAGACCTGACCACTGCTTATCTATTTGCAGAAAATGCGGCTTCCCCGGTATCCACACCCATATCCGGCGACCAGGGTGGAAAAACCCGGACTCCGGGTATTTACAAATCCACTTCTACCCTATTGATCCAATCAGGCGATTTGACGCTCGATGCAAGGGGTGATACTAGCGCCGTCTGGATTTTCCAGGTAGCCACAGACCTGACTACCATAGGCGGAGCAGGTGGCGATGTCATCCTTACCGGAGGTGCTCAGGCTAAAAATATTTTTTGGCAGGCTGGCAGTTCTGCGACCATTGGGAACAATACTGCATTTAAAGGCATCCTGATGGCCCTGACTTCCATCACGCTGAATCCAGGCGCAACAATAGAAGGCAAACTGTTTGCCATCAATGGCGCAGTCGTACTTACCAGCACCAACATCATTAACAAGCCTTAAATTTTAACAATATGAATATCACAACGAAACATAAAAAGGAATCGCGCACGATGCCGTTCGCATTCCTGAACAGCCTGCCCCTAAAAGGCCTCTTGATGAGTGCTCTACTTTGGGCTGGCTTCCAGGCGCCTTTACAGGCCCAGGATGTCACCTACACAAGACCCTCCTGGCGGTTTGGCATAGCAAGCGCCGCCAATGTCAATTTCTACCGCGGTTCAACGCAACAGTTGAACGCGGGTTTTACGGCTCCGGTTGCTTTTAATCACGGCAACGGCGTTGGGTTCTTTCTGGCGCCAGTTTTGGAGTACCATGCTCCGAATTCCCCATTGGGTTTCATGCTCCAGGTAGGATACGATGGCCGCCAAAGCAAGTTTAACAAAGAAATAACCCTTTGTAATTGCCCGGCAGACTTATCCACCAACCTCAGCTACATCACGATAGAACCAAACCTGCGCCTTGCCCCATTCAATTCTGACTTTTATTTATTCGGAGGCCCACGTGTGGCGATCAATTTTGAAAACGAATTCACCTACAAGTTAGGAAAAAATCCGGCTTTCCCTGAACAGACCCCTACTCCGGATGTGAACGGCGAGCTAAGCCAAACCCGTAAAACTTTGCTTTCGATGCAGATCGGCGCTGGTTACGACATTCAACTTTCTTCGCAGAACCATCAGGCGCAGGCCATCCTTTCGCCATTTATTTCTTTTCACCCCTATTTTGGGCAGTCACCGCGTTCCATTGAAACCTGGAACATTTCGACCCTGAGAGTAGGCGCTGCCCTTAAGTTTGGTTACGGGAGTTTGGTTACGGAACCAAACAGCATGGTACCAGAAACCCCCGTAATGACAGATCCGGACGTTCGGTTCTTCGTCAATTCTCCCAGAAACGTCCCAGTTGACCGCAGGATCCGGGAAACATTCCCGCTGCGCAACTACGTATTTTTCGATTTAGGGTCAACAGAAATTCCGGATCGGTATGTTTTGCTAAGCAGAGACCAGGTGAAAGACTTCAAAGAAGACC
>JBJXFD010000479.1:0-3127 GCA_046153985.1 Saprospiraceae bacterium | reverse complement strand
ACGCCATCTTTTACGGAAGGAAAATCCTGGTATAGTGGGTCAGCAGCCTGGCCATTCAGGCGAGCGCGCAGGCAGACTGCGACATTCCGATAAATATTGGCAAAGGCCTCCAGGTAACCCTCCGGGTGTCCGCCCGGGAGCCGCGTATGGGCAGCAGCCTGGGGCGAAAGGGCACCGACGCCCGTTCGAAGGATTTGAGCCGGTTTATCCAACCATTTTACAATTAAGGTATTGGGCTCCATTTGCCGCCATTCAATGCCGCCTTTTTCTCCCCAGACGCGCAGGTTGAGGTTGTTTTCTTCGCCGGCGCAAATCTGACTGGCATGCAGCACCCCTTTGGCGCCATTGTCGAATCGAAGCAGCACATTCCCGTCATCGTCCAGCGCGCGCCCTTCCACAAAAGCGCTTAAATCGGCGCACAAGGTGTTGATTTGCAGCCCGGTGACGTATTCTGCCAAGTTTTCGGCATGGGTGCCAATATCGCCCATAGCGCCTGCAATCCCCGATTTCTGCGGGTCTGTGCGCCAGGAAGCCTGCTTTCCTTCAACGTGGGTAGACAACCAGCCTTGTGGGTATTCCACAACCACTTTCCTGATTTTGCCTAATTCGCCATTGGCAATCATCGTTTTTGCCTGCTTCACCATTGGATACCCGGTGTAATTGTGCGTCAGTGCAAAAAGAAGGCCGGTTTCCTTTACTAAGCGCTCTAATTCCAACGCTTCTTCCATATTGAAAGCCAGCGGCTTGTCGCAAACCACGTGAAACCCGTTTTCCAATGCCATGCGCGCAGGCCCGTAGTGCATGTGGTTGGGCGTAACGATGGCTACAAAATCCATGCGCTCGTTTTCCGGGAGTGCTTTTTCGCCAATGATCATGGCTTGGTAGTTCGGATAGACGCGATTGGCCGGCAGGTACAGGTCTTCCCCCGACGCCTTTGAGCGCTCCGGGTCGCTGCTGAAAGCTCCGCAGACCAATTCGATTTCGCCATCTAACGCTGCGGCCATGCGGTGTACGCCTCCGATGAAGGCGCCGCGGCCACCACCTACCATACCCATTCGTATTTTTCGATTCATGGAAGTGTTGGTTTGAATATGTGAATATCTGAGTATTTGAAGGTTTGAGTATTCGAGTATTCGACGGTTCCATTCAAATACTCAGATACTCAAATAACCAAATACTCACTACAGGAACTACTGATTTTCAAATTTAACTTTCCCTCCCACCATCGTCATCACGATTTGGGTTTTCAACACGTCTTCATCGGCGCATTGGGTGAGGTCGTTGCTCAAAACCACCAGGTCTGCCAATTTCCCCGTTGCAAGTGATCCCTTCAACTGGTCTTCAAAGGCAGCATAAGCATTTGCCAGTGTGTAAGAATAAATCGCTTCTTCGCGGGTCATGCGCTGCTCCGGAAAAAAGACCAGCCCGGAGTCAGCGCGACGCCGGGTCACAGAGGCGTAGAAACTTTCGATTGGGCTCACGTCTTCCACCGGTGCGTCGGTGCCATTCGCCACCAACACGCCGGCATCCAGCAGGCTGCGCCAGGGGTATGCCCCAAGCCTCGAACGCGATTCGCCCAGGCGTTTCACCACAAATGGCGCATCAGAAGTGCAGTGGATGCCCTGCATGGACGCAATGACGCCCAACTGTTTAAACCGTGGAATATCAGCGGTATCTAAGTGCTGGGCATGTTCGATGCGCCAGCGCAGGTTGGTTTTGCCGGTATTGGCTTTGAATATTTCTTCGTAGATGTTCAGCGTCACGCGGTTGGCGCGGTCGCCAATGGCATGAACGCAGAGTTGCATGTCGTGGGCCATCGCTAATCGGGCGATGTTTTGCACCTCCGAAACCGGGGTGGTGTTTTGGCCTTCGAAGCCGGGTTTATCATCGTATGGCCTTAAAAGCCAGGCGCCAAAAGCCCCCAATGCGCCGTCCACTTCGGACTTGATGGCTCGACAGGTGAAGGTATGGTTGCCAAGGTCGAGCAAGGGAAAGCCATTCAGCTTGTCCTTCATGTCTGCAAAACTATGGCGCAGCATGGCCCAAAGGCGAAGATCCAGGTCGCCTTTTTCGGCGAGATCCCGATACCATTCAATTTCTTCAAAGGAAGAACCGGCGTCCTGAAACGAGGTGATCCCTTTTTTGAGGCATTCCTCCTCAGCCATTTCGATGCCTTTCAGCCAGAGTTCTTTTTGTTCGGTTTGCGACAAACCGTCGAGGTATTCCTGGTAAGCTTCATTGATCAGACTCATTGCGCGCTCTTCAAACACGCCAATGGCTTCTCCGCGTGCATTGCGCACGATCCGGCCTCCGGAAGGATCCGGCGTTTCGGCGCTGATGCCGGCAAGTTCCATCGCTTTTTTATTGGCAAACAAGGAATGGCCACTGGCGTGCCGCAGCAAAACCGGGTTATCGGGCGAGACGTCGCTGAGCAAATCGTGGTAAGGATAACCCTGTTCTTGTTGGGCTAAAGGTTCCGTCCATTTTTCCTGGTGCCAGCCGCGGCCGGTGATCCAAACGTTGGGCTTGGAATTTTTAGCTTTTTCGGCTACCGCTTGCACGATTTCGGCCCAGCTTTTCGATTTTAAAAAATTGAGGTTGATCAGGCTGGCGCCGAGTCCGGAGAAGTGGCCATGCCCTTCGATGAATCCGGGCATTACAAATTGGCCCTTCAGGTCAATGACTTCTGTCTTTTCACTTTTGAGGCGCTCAATTTCAACCGTACTGCCTGTTTTGAGGATGCGGTCGCCCTGGATGGCAATGGCCTCTACCTTGGGATTAGCAGGGTCTACGGTATAGATATTGCCGTTGATCAGGATCAGATCTGCGGTTTCAGACGGACTGCACGATTGGAACAATATCAACACCGTGAAAAGGAAAAATGCTGCTTTTTTCATTGTAAGACTACTTTTCGAATGAATGGCTCAAAACCATCCTGCGCCAAATATAGGCTGGAAAGGTAGAATTACACATGCATGCATCAAGAATTACCTTCATAGATGCACAAAAAAAAAGCATAATAAAGCGGGCTTGGGCGCCGGGCTCAATTATGCCTTAACAAACACTATGAACAAACACAGTACAAAAGTAACTTGCCTTTCTGTATAGATCAATTACAGAAAGGCAC
>JBJXFD010000477.1:0-5603 GCA_046153985.1 Saprospiraceae bacterium | reverse complement strand
GAATGCTTATTACAAGAGCTCTGACTTCAACTAAAGGGCGATGGGAACAGTTTTGGGGAAAATACATGCAATGACCAGGGCCTAAAAGCTACATCAAATGGGAATCACACCCGAAGCAACAGGGCTGGCCAACATCCACTGGCAGATTTCATCAATCGGATGGGGGGCTTTCATCGTTTTTCGCATTAAATTTTCGACAAAGCCATTGGCGATTTGTACTATTTCGGGATAACTCCGGGCGTGAAAAAAAGCTTCATTAATCAAATGAACTTCTTTTGAAAAAACACAATCTGCTTCAATATAAGCATTGTTGATTTCATGACCGGGCATACCGGTAAGCCTGAACAAACCGCCAGGTTGAAACAGGATTTGTACGACCATAAAATGGCCGTGAATATAGCGGTTGGTTACCGACAACGCCTGGCCGATCAACGCCACCGAAACGTTGGCAACGCTTTTTTGATCCGCCGTAAAATCTACCCTTTCCCGATCGTGCGGATAAAATGCCAGACAGTGTTCCGGGCGCGGAGTGTAAGGCTTAAACGGCGGCTGTTCATGACTGTCGAATCGCAGGTGTACAATGCGGTAGCAGCGAACAAAATGTCGAAGTGCCGGATTCGGTAAAAAGTCTTTTAACAGCATTGCAAATGCTCAATTTAATCCATATTTTTTCATAATAGCCTGTTTTTCTTCAAAAGCCGTTGAAGCATAAACAAGGCCAAATTCCTCATTTAACCGGTCACGCTCTTTTCGGAGTTGTTCAGATCCCTGGGGGTACCCTTTCTCCGGGGTCAATTCATGAAAAAGCCGTTCCAAAAACTCCTCGAACGGTTGATTGAAATACATATCCACGAATCTAAGCGGTTTTTCGGAACCATTCCAAAAAGTATGCTTCAAATTTCGTGGGCGAAAATGCCAGCCACCCGCCGGGATTTCGACGACCTCGTTTTCGACGATAACACTTGCAGTGCCTTCCAAAACATACATCAATTCATCCAACGCTTTGTGGAGGTGAGGCGGAGGTCCCATAATTTTAGGCGCAACAGCACATTCTACACATGAATATACGCCGCCCGTTGTTTTCGAGCGCACCCAAACACGAATGTCCATACCGCCATTGTGGGCCAGGGGCGCCATCGGCGGCAGAAAAAATGGTTGTAAAGGATCAGATGGGGCGTTGCCTGTCGAATCATTTGTTTGGGCAAGCAAACCCGGGTTGGGCAAAGTGCCAAGCGCTGCAATCAGGCCAGCGGCTTGCAGAAAATCTCTTCTTTCCATGTGACTAAATTTTAGAGAATTTGTAGTCACAAACTTAGACGAACAGAAGGTCGTTATAGTGGTAAAAAACAGACATTCTGACTATAGAACATGGCTCATTTTCAAATTTTTATTTACAATTGTATTCAATTTCCTTCAACAAAAACTTCCCATAAGTAAATTCACCTTCCGGATAATGCCATACTGCGTCTCCCCTTTTCATCGTATTCATCCCATCGATATTTTGATATTCCGAAACAGGGGTAGAAAACGGAAATGCAGTCATTTGTGAAACCGCGGTCCGGTCGTTGGAGACAAAATCCGTCAATTGGCCCTGCTCGTTGAAATACAGGATTGCAGAAATGGTGATGCCTTTGTTGGTGAAAGTTGCCTCAACTGAAGTGGCGTCAATGGTTTTCCAGGCAATCCGGGGGTCAATCAGGGTGGCCGGCGCCATCAGACACATGTCGTTGAACAGCGTAACGGTTTCGGTTTTGTTCATGACAGTGCCTGACTGCTTTACGATCGGGAACAAGCCGAACAGCCTGATGTCCATGGTGGCCGTTGCGTCGGCGTACCGGTGGTAGCCGGGCACAACCAGACCGAACATTTTACCTTTCATAAAAAACAGGCGGGTGGGTTCGTCAAAAAAATTGAATTGCTCCGATCGGAACGGGAACCAGTCCTTGCCTTTGTCCCGCATTTCGCCTTCAAACACGATCCGCATGCTGTGTACTTTGGGTTTGTTAATTACGCCGGAATAGCGCAGGTAGCTTTGCACCAAAGGCGGCAAACCCTGAATATCGGCTTCGGTGAGCAGTGTCGGAGTAAGGTTTTGGGTTCTTTCCAAATTAGTGGCAACGTCCTTCCGGTAACTGCGCTCAAACAAAGCATTGGTCATGCTCAACAGCGAAACGACTAAGACGAGTACATTGGCAATCGTTCCAAATTTCGCGTCTTGCCAGGCCGAAAAAATCAATACCTGCGAAACCACTGCTGCTACGATGCCCAACGCCCACCAATTTTCCGCTTTGAACAGCAATAACGCAACGACCGCAATAAAAAGCCAGGCCGCAAGCATCCAAAATAGACCCGCCGGTTTGGAAATTTCTTTGGTGAGTTGGGTGAAGTTTCCGTAGCCAAACGCTTTGGCAAAGCCCATAAAATGGATCAACCCGTGAATCAGGGCGATGGCGATGAAGATGAATTTTAGCATGATTTTGGTTTATATTTTAATGCGCTGACCTCAAATCGGGGCGACATAAAATTGAAGGAAAATGCGGCAAAAAACGGCGACGGGAATCAATGGTCAGATTGATTTTGATTGTTTTATCGCATACTACTGTACATTTACTAAGGAACGGAGAAGGCGGCCTAAAGCCCGCGAAACGAAAAGTGCCGTGCTATGTTTCGCGGCATTTAGGCCGCCTTATTCCCTGCAAAGGCGCAAACGGGGAGTTCGCAAAGAGGAAGCATCAAAGATTGAGACCTACATACCAAAATGCCAGGATAAGCTTATTTTTGGCTCCAATCTTATCGAAAACTAACGACCCGATGCAACGGAATTTCCTTTTTCTCCTTGGCAGTGGCCGCCGCGACGGCAATTCGGAACAACTCGCCCGTCAGGCTGCTCAGCACCTGCCTGCTGAAGTGCAACAACAATGGCTGAACCTGCTCGACCTGCCCCTGCTACCTTTTGAGGACCTTCGGCATACCGTCGGTGTTTACCCGCAGCCTGTTGGCAATGAAAAAACGCTGTTCGACGCCACCCTTGCTGCGACCGATATCGTATTCGTTTCCCCGCTCTATTGGTACAGCGTATCTGCTTCTATGAAACTTTACCTCGACTATTGGTCGGCCTGGTTTCGGGTGCCTGGCGCCGACTTTCGGAAACGCATGGCTGGCAAAACCGCCTGGGCCGTCACCTCGTACAGCGATGAAGGGGATGAACGGCTTATAGAACCATTAGTGAGCATGTTGCATATGTCGGCAGACTATATGAAGATGCCCTGGGGCGGGACGCTGGCGGGTTATGGCAACCGTCCCGGAGATGTGCTTGTTGATGCAGCGGGGATGGAGCAGGCAAAGGTTTTTTTTGGAATGTAGTTGGTGATCTGAGGATTTGGTTATTTGAGGATTTGAGGATTCGAGACTTCCCGACAAATATTATATTTCCTCGAATATTTGGTGATTTGAGGATTTGAGGATTCGAATGGATCACCGAATTGTATCCCGCCTCCGCGAACGCGTGGGACAGCCTGTCGGAAGCTTACGATATCGCCGGCGAAAATGCTTTGGCCATTTCAGCCAGCGAGCAGTGTTTAGCAAAACTGCCGAACTTTGGTTATGGAGAAGGTCAAAAGAACAATCTGGAAAAGATATCGAAAGAGCGGATTGAGCGGCTGAAAAATAAGCGATAAGCCAATCCCGGCACAACGGATACGATTGAGACCAAAGCATTCCGTTACGGCGTCCAGCTTGCGGCTGCAACACTTATTTTCGAATATTGGTAAATCGCAACCATCATCACAATCATCAACACGTTCCAGACGAAGTAGGCGACAAGCCCAACGTTCGTCATCACCCAATTCACATCAACCACGGTCCAGATGGCACTGAGCAAACTCACCACCCCATTGGAGATCAGCAGCCAGCGGATGAAATTGCTTTTGCCGCGATAATAACCCGCCATCAACCAGGTGGCAATGCCTAAAAAGGCATACCCCCACATCTCATTGGCCCAACAAAACGACAGGGGGTTCGACATTGAAAACATGGATATGGCTGCATCGTATTCCGACTTGTAGTTCAAAGCGAGGTTGTGTACAAAAGTGGTTTGACAGATATAGTTGAAAGAGATGAGCGTACAAAATACGATGATCCAACCCAGCGCAACCAATAAATGGAATTTTTTCACATCATCGTCTTCTTTAAAATTCAGGTAATGCCCCACAGCAAGCATCAACATACCGCCAATCAAAAGAAACCCAAAGTAAAAAGGCAAATCCTGAATTGTGCCGTAATTTTCAACAAATACTGCCGATGAAACCCACGGAGGTTGTGGTTTAATCAGGCGAACAATCATAAATGCGACCGGGCCTGATGTGAGGTACCCAATCAACCCCACCAGAGCGCCGAGCGAAATAAGTCTATTGTAATCAAGCTTTTGGCTCATGATTTTTGTTTCAAAATTGCAGTCAGCCTAAGAAAATCTAAATGATTTTCATCATATTTTTGATTGATTTCCATCAAACCCGAATCACATTGCTTCACCTATCTTTGTCACTCATTCAACTACAACTTATTGGTCAAAACAGCTATTCAAGAATCTATTTATGCGCCTCAACCATTTTGCCACCGCATTCCTCCTCACCGGCATGCTATTTACCTGTTCCAGTTGCAGCACCCAGCCGCTCCTTTCCGGAAAAATCATGGTAAAAGAGGGCTGGAAGCCTGTTGTCTACCTGATCATGCCCCGGAGTTTTTCCGAAATTGCGGCGAATTACAACGGCTTATTGGTTGATTCTGCCCAGGTCGGTCCAGATGGCCGGTTTGCATTCAAAACCATACCTGATGCGAAGTCTCCGACTTTATACCAGTTGGCTATGCAACCCATCGGCAGCCGGTACGCCAACCAGTTGCTTGATGAAGATCCATTGCTGGCCAATTATATGCCGATCGTAGTCACACCCGGTCTTCCCACCTCGTTTACAGCTGAATCGGACAGGTTTCAGGCGAGCTTTAACATTGCTTCCGCTGGCGCGACGGCTCCGCCTCCTGCTGGCGCGACGGCTCCGCCTCGCGTCTCCTATTCTCCGGGCTCCAGCCCGGACATCACCTTAATAACCCTCCGCGACATCCGGCACGCCGCTTTCAGTCAATGGAAAGATCAACTGACCGCCGCCCCCAACGAGGAACACTTGCTGGAACAGGAAAACGCGGTTCGCCAGTTTCAGGCGCCGTTGATGGCATTCGCCGATTCAACCGGCTCTATGTTCGCAGCTTTAGTCGCCACCCGCTGGGTCAGCCTACAGAACGACTACGAGCGTGTCCCCGAGTTTTTGCATGGTCAATGCCAAAAGTGGTCTGAATTGCAATCCGGCGCCCCGTTTGTGCTGCAGTTGTGTGAAAAAGCAAACGCCCTGCCCTTGCTGACGGGCGAGATGATCCCAGATTTCAGTTTCCCCATGAGCAACGGGGATACGGTTTCCTTAAAAGCCCTGTTGGGCAAAAAACTAACCATCTTAGACATTTGGGCGTCCTGGTGCGTGCCCTGCCGACGGGAAAACCAGCAAGTGCTGGCCCCGCTCTGGGCTGCCCACGGAGGAAAAGGCCTTCAGATCATT
>JBJXFD010000476.1:0-14114 GCA_046153985.1 Saprospiraceae bacterium | reverse complement strand
GCGGTTTGAGAAACTCAAACTCAGGTTTTTCGGGCAAAATGCTGTCAATTTCGCAATACACGCAAAGGTCGCCGACCTGGAATTCGCCTTTTTTCACGACCAATTGCCACCCCAAAACGAGGGCGGTTTCGATGGCATCCGCCCCTTCAATCGGAGCCAATGCGCGGATTTTTTGAATGGACGCTAATTTTCTCAAAGGAATGGATTGAAATGATGATTCTGGAGCTCTTCAACTGGTGGAAGGCGGTTAAAGTTCCAAAATCGCCCCTTCTCAACCATTTTAGCCTGTCGGCGTTTCTTACTTTTATGAAAGCACTCAACGGAATGACCGCCCTGATCACCGGGGGCAGCAAAGGCATTGGCTACGGCATCGCCGCAAGCCTGCTGAAAGAAGGGGTAAATGTGGCTGTCACCAGCCGCAACCAGGAAGCTGCGGACGCCGCGGCCCGGGAACTCTCCAAAACAGGCCCGGGTAAGGTCATCGCCATCGCCGCCGATGTCCGCGATTTTGATGCATTGAAACATGCAGTCGCCAAAACCCTCGAAACTTTTGGTCGCCTCGACGTCCTCGTCGCCAATGCGGGTGTTGGCCATTTCGCGCCCATCACGGAGATAACTCCTGAGCAATGGCATGAAACCATTGATACCAACCTTACCGGGGTGTTTTATAGCCTCAAAGCATCGGTAGATGCCTTGATCAATGCCAAGGGCTATTTCATCAGCATTGCCAGCTTAGCAGGGACCAATTTTTTTGCCTCGGCCTCGGCCTATAACGCCAGTAAATTTGGTCTGGTGGGCTTCACCCAGGCTGTCATGCTCGACCTGCGGGATGCGGGCGTCAAATGCTCCACCATCATGCCAGGTTCGGTCGCTTCACACTTCAACAACCACGAGCCGAATGCCGACGATGCCTGGAAAATTCAGCCGGAAGATTTGGGGCAGATGGTGGTGGATTTGCTGCGTATGAATCCGCGGACTTTGCCGAGTAAAATTGAGGTAAGGCCGAGTCAGGTGGCTAAAAAATAAGGAATGTATAGAGATGGGAAGATGGGGGCTTAAAAAAGACCATCTAACGTAAGCAATTGACTAATAAGGTCTAAGCTATGTTCATTTTTTGTCAAACCGAAAGCGAAATGGCGATCTGTTTGTTCTTCATAAAATTATTAGTTGCTGAAACACTGTAAAAAAACATACTTTCAGCGACTAATAAAAATTATTTGTTGCTGGAAATGGTCAATTTTAAGAATGGAAGTTAGAATCATACTGAGTACATATTCCGTTCTGCCAATGCGCCCGGAAAAAGAGAATGGGTTTTTGAACATAAATTTGAGGTTTAATGTGTTTGTTTTTTAAATAAGTAGAAAACAGGATGCTTGTGACAGATGGGGAATGAATTTTCCCCACCTGTTCAGGGCGATAGAGCCTCCTGCACCGTAAGCAGGCTGGAAAATTCAAAATCTTGCGGGGCATTCATCTCATCCTTATGCTCTAAACCCGGGTCGCCATAATGAGATCTGGCGGCCCGGGGTAATATATCCTTACTGCTTCACAAATCGCTCAATCCCCACAACCCGGCCATCTTCAACGACCTGTACAAAATACAGCCCCGCTGGCAAAACGCCAGCCTCCAGCGCTTGCCGCGCACTGCCTACCGCAGCAACTTTTTCCAACAAAACCTGCCCGGTGAGGCCGATAATACGGAAGGTCATGCCGGGCTTGGCAGCCTGCGGCAGTTCAAGGGTGAAAGCGCCGGAATTTGGGTTTGGAAAGATGCGTATATTGAGTTTTTGGTTGTCAGTCTCCTCCTCTGTGCCTACTACTCGCGAGCATCCGTCAATTAACGCCTTGAAAAAACCATTAGTCTGTGCCTTGAAACCATTACCGCTCAATGCCCCTGGATTAGGTTTCAATTTTACGTATACCCCTGCATCATAAGTGATCCTGGATGCCCCAAGAACCTGATTGCTTGCTTCGATGTCCTGACTAACTTCGTAATACCAATTAAAATTGGTGAAATCATTTACTGGGGAGGAAAAAGACAAGGTAGGCGGGCAAGACAATGTACTCTGTGCGCATTGCAGAGCTTTCAGGGCATTGATCCTCCCGGATCCCAGCATACCTATGTAGGAGGGGTTGATTGCGTCAATATTGTCGGTTGAGGAAACAAGGCAGTTGACCAAGTCCACATTGGTCAGGCCAGGATTAGCGGAGAGCATCAGCCCCAACAAGCCGGATACTAACGGCGCGGACATCGAGGTACCCGATCTTATTCCAGTGATACCGAATGGCAGTAAGCCAAGAATATTTTCGCCTGGCGCAGCGACATCCACCCAGGGACCGAAATTGGAAAAGCTAGATTTTTGGTCGTTGATATTGGTGGAAGCAACTGCTACTACGTTTGGAAAAACAGCAGGGTAGGTTAAGATGTTGAGGTTAAAATTTCCTGCTGCTGCCACTACAACAGCCCCCAAACTCCAGGCATAATTGACTGCATTTAACTGAGTGATCGCATACCCGTAGCCACTGGAAGCCCAAGAGCAATTGATAACCCTTGCCCCGTTGACTGCCGCCCATGTGATGCCTTCATAACCTCTATGAATATATTGAAAACAACCTCCGCCATTACTGTAAGCATCGTGGGATGCTTTTACGGGCATGATGGAAATGCCAAATCCAATGGAAGCAATTCCTGTAGCATTGTCTGTATCTGCCCCGGAAATACCTGCCACATGGGTGCCGTGTTCGCAGCCAATGTGGGGGAGGTGCGGGTTATTGTCATTATCCGCCACATCCCAACCCGGCAGTAAGGACTGGTCGGGGTGGTCGGTTTGAAAGGCATTGTCAACGATAGCAACAACGACAGAAGGGTTGCCAAATGATAGATTCCAAGCCGCCGGGGCATCGATTTTATGAAGATACCATTGGCTGTTTAACGTATTGGAACCCAAATCGTTTGGATTGTATTCTACCTTGCTTGCCGGGATTTTTTCGGCGTATTCTACTCCAGTTTGTTCACCCAGTTCGATCACAAGATCATCGAGGTTCACATCGTCTGCACAGCGTAACCGAAAGGTTCGGAGCAATTTGTCATCTGTGGTAAAGTAGAAAACACGCCTCACTGAACTGATTTGAAATGTATTAACCAGCGGTGTTAGAAAGGGCATCTGTTCTTCTATGTTTACCGAATCATCCGGGTACTGGTCTAGCGTAATCAAAAAGTCGGCCTCAAGTTTGAAATAAATTTCCCCAGGGAAATAACCCACAGACTGCGCTTTGATAGAAAGACAGGTCAATACCAAAAACAGACTTATCAACATGCATCTATTTTTCATTGGGAGCAGGCTTTTGAGGGTTCAGCATTTGACGGAGGACCTCGTTTTCTGACTTCAACTGCAGGATGTCTTTGTTCAACTGGATAACATACAAGAATAATTCTTCAATTTTTTCCTGCTGCGTCACCGCCATTTTTCCGACATTCAGGCCGTTCTCAACCACCTCTTTTTCAGAGGGCACATTGGGCAGGTGTCCTTTTGCCTCAATATGCTTTTCTACTTCAGGCAAGGAAGGAAGTTGGTAATCTTTGTCAAAAACGTAGTCTGCCCAGCCTGTTTGAACCAGCAATTCTTCTGTGAGAATACCGCCTTTTACATACAACCGATAGGCGCTTGTGTTGTTAGTGCCGACCGAAAGGGGCGCTTGATCTGTGCTGATGCTAACTGCGCCGTTGTGATCATGCAGCAGCATATAGTAGTTTCCGGGGACACTTGGTCCGGGACCGGGATTGCCAAAAGGCTGCCAGAAATTCAGGCCGCCATGTGGAGGGACGGGCAAAACCTGGTTTGGTAAGCTTGGTACGTATTCTATTCCCCAATGGCCGTTGGGATATTGGGAGAGACTTGGATCCTTGCTAAAAAGAAGCATGGGGCCTCCGAAATTATTCGCCCCGGAAATCATCGCTCTTCCGTCGTGCACTTGAAATTTATGGATTGGGGTAGCCGTCCCGATACCGACATTGCCGTTGTGCAACATAGTTGCTATTTCCTGGCTGAAACTTGGAATCCAGGAATCGAACTTGAACACTAAGCGGTTTGGCACCGGGTCGTTATCGTGGTTGTCGCCAAAAGCGATGATAGCATTGGAAACGTTGAATGGCCCTTCTTGCCGCAGGCCCAGGAATAACCTGTCTGACTGGTTATTGGCAAAAAAACCGTAGTAATTTTGTTCAGCGGGCGGGAAATTAAGGTTTGGCACCCCGATGGCCGCCCATTTGCTGGAGGGATCGCCGTAAACGCCGGACTCCAAATGGCCAAGTCGGTTGAAAGTGGGATCATCTACTTTCGATATTACCCAATCAATAAGACCGTTTGCCGGGATATTGGGTGGGTATTTGGGGACTAACTGGGCATGCACAGAAATTGATGCGCAGCAAAGCAACCATAGTGGCAATGTTTTTGCGAAGATTTTCATGTTGTTTTTCATTGGATTTATTTTTGTTTTTAATTCAGATTCAAAAACTGTAGCCCAATTTAATCCCCCAGGGCGTGATAAACCGGGCCGTGCCCTGCGCATGGGTCATGCCCTCGGGCAGTTGGAAAGTGCGGGGGCCGATGCCCAGGTAATAATCCAACCAAATCCACTTGCGCAACTGTAATTGGTAGCTTACAACAAGGCATAGGTCTGTGATCCCGATTTTGCCATCCGAGCCTTTTATTGAGTACTCCCGCTTGCGCCACATCGGCCCGATAGCAAGCCCTTGCAGGTAGCCGCCGACGATATAATATTTGGGCAACACCCGCAGGCTGTAGCCGCTGCCCGGTTCGAGCAGTTCGCCGGATTCGAGCATGAATGGCTCCTTGTCACCCATAAAGGTATTTAAATCCGTAGGGCACATAGGTCTGCTTCTGTCGAAGCGCTACAAAGTATTCGCCGTCGGTAGCAACGATGGATTGAATCTGTTCATTTTTTTTAGCAGACTCGAGGGGTTTATCCCAATTCACTTCGAAGCTATTTTGGGCAAAAACCTGCCCAACCAGCAGGCAAAGAACAGGGGCAAGCAGGGCTTTTTTTGTCAGAGGAATGGAAGGTAGAATCATATAATGGCACATAGCAATCAGTTTTAATGAGTATTGCCGGTTTTCAGAAGGTAAATTACCTATGCAGTCAGCATGTGGGAAGTCATCTCCTCTATTTGAATAAGACTCTAATGAGGAGTTTGTGACAACCAGTTTAAAAATTTATTTTTTGTATCATTATCACAAAAAAAAGCCGTACAGCTACACCCTCAAAAATGGGTATAACCATACGGCTTTTTGATCATTTTAATTTTTTGGGTGTTCCTAATAATAGGGTTTGAAATATTTTCTCACTGCTTCACAACCCGTTCAACCCCCAGAACCCGATCTTCTTCCATAATCTCCATAAAATAGACCCCTACCGGCAACGCCGAAATATTTATTGCTTGATCAAACATGATATCGCCGGTTTGCACCATCCGGCCTGTGACATTTTTGATGAGGTAAGTGATGTGCTCATTGGGCGCATCAATGTAAATTTCGCTATTTGCAGGATTGGGGTAAATTTGAATGCGGGACTCATTTGCATTTTCCACAGCAATAATGGTTGAATACTCAAACTTGCCGTCGGCATCTACCTGTTTCAAGCGGTAATAATTCAGTCCTTTAACCGGGTGTTTGTCTTCAAAAGTATAGGACTGCGCTTCATTAGAAGAACCATCATGGCTATACACAACACCGAGCGTTGGCCACTGCGTGCCATCAACCGAACGTTCTATTTCAAAGCGGTCGTTGTTGTGTTCAGAGGCGGTTTCCCAATGGAGATTCACCGTTCCCTTTAGGAGCGCCGCCTGGAAACCGAGTAATTCCACTGGTAGTAGGACAGCTCCTGAAGAAATAGATAGGGCATTGACTCTAAGTTTATTGTAGCTACCGTCGCGTACTTCCCGGAAAGAAATTCCATCGTTTTGAATCTGAAAAAGCGCTGTTAATCCTGATGTAGGGGTTGCCGCCAAATCGGAGACCACAAGATAGCAACGCACCCCGGCAGCACCTACCGGCAGGCTGAGGTTTTCGTTGCCCCATTGTTCGTTGGTGCTGCTATTGCCATTATAATCCCCATACAAAGTCTGGAATGATTCGGTGCCGTCATACGTTTCGGCTCCGGTAATCGCCTCGTAATAGACCCGGATGCCGTCGTTCGGAATGTCCGTACCTTCCTGGGCGGTACCGGTATTCGTGATCCACAGCCGGTCAAGCGTTAGCGAACTGCCGCCTGAGTTGATGGTAAATGAACCCACTAAGTTTTGGACGCCTGTTGGGTCATCGGTGATGATGTCGTCGAAGGCGCCACCGTAGGCATTATCAACATCAATCAATTGGAAGGAGCGTTCGTTGTAATTGCCCTGCCAGTTGAAGATGCAATCCTTGAATTGGACAGCTACATAAGCAATAGTGCCGGCACTCCAATTCAGATGGTTACTGCTTGAGTAATCCGAAGTGTTGTATACCAGCAGATTACAAGACCCATTCGGATCCGCATAGTAGATATACTCTGCGCCAGTCCACCACCGGGCAGCCAATCCCCGTGCATTGAAAGTGCTGGAATTGAGCCGGGCATAAGTCGTCGCATTAACTTCGAGATACCCATATTGGCCCAAGCCTTCTGTCGGCACGATAAAAGGCTGCTGAGCGATTAATTCAATGCGCAATCCGATGCTCAAAAAAAGAACGGAAATGACAATGCCAATTAGTTTTTTCATATTTTTTTAATTACCCCTTTCCATACATGCAGGGAGGTGAAACGGCGAAGAGCCGGACGACTACAAACCGTTGTCGCCCGACTCTTCGCCTGTAATGTAGTTAAATTAACCTAATTAGTGTCTGTCCATTTAGTCGATGTCTGGACTTTAGAGTTCGAGAGCAAGGCATGCGAAGGCCCCAAAATGGGAGCCTACTCGCGTAAGTGACCATTTTTGGGGCCTTCGCATAACGCAGCTATCGGACTATAAAGACAGACACCTCCTACTGCTTCACAAACCGCTCAACCCCCACAACCCGGCCATCCTCAACGACCTGCACAAAATACAGCCCCGCCGGCAACGCGCCCGCCTCTACCGTCTGCCGCGCACTGCCCGCTTCGGCAACTTTTTCCAGCAAAACCTGCCCCGTGAGGCCGATGATGCGGAAGCGCATGCCTGGCGTTGCAGCTTGCGGCAGATCGAGGGTAAATGCACCGGAGTTGGGGTTGGGGTAGATGCGAAGGGGTAGCTTTTGGCTTGGGTTGTGAATTGATGTTACAAGCGTTCCGTCGAAACAGATGTTGTCCACCTGGGCGTAGGAATGAGTATTTTCCCCACCTTGACTATTGACAAGCGCATTGGTCACCTCAACGGTTAGTTGTATCCATACGCCGTTGTTGGGTACGCTGCAAGTGTCAAAATCAGTCCTGTTTGTCAAATCGTAAGGGATCTCTATTTCAACCCAGTCCACATGATCAAGCACATCAAGCGGGATAAAAGCCAATCTCCCTGAAGCGGGAACACTGGGGGACCATCCACTACCGGACACCTTGATTACATCACAAGTTCTACTTCGTTTTCCTTCATCGTACGGAGGTCTTTTTGCAGCCATTCTCATACTCAGCATACCCGTGCTTTTTTCCACACAGATTGGCTCCAGCGTCGTCAGGACAGCTGATGAATCAAAGTTGCCCGAAAGCTGAATCGTCCAGGCGTCGAAACTGCCCGGAGCGCCTTCCACTACAATAGGCTCGCCGGAAGCGGCTGTCCAACCGGTAGACGTTCCCCCGGAGAGCATCCCACCTGCATTTGCCCCCCCGCTAAAAGCAGGGTTGGGGAAGTCGGAAGCAGTGCAGTCGGAAATCATCAAACAGGTGAGGATAACGGTCTGTGATTTTGTGAACACCTCGCAAATGGTGCCATCGGAATTCCGCCGGGTTACGATCATGACCACTGTGTACGTGCCCGGGCCGGTGAAGGTGTGGCAAAAAGCATTGTTGCCAACGCTGGCGCCAATCAGGGGTCCGTTCGCTGTGTTGAGGCGCCATTCAACGGTTTCACAATCACTGAGCGCAACGGGCACGAAGCAAGCTTTACAGGAAGTCGGATATTTTACAACGGCAAATCCCTGGCTCACCGCAGCGTCAAGTGCGTCAACATCGCAAGGGCAGGGGTCGGGGCAATCCACCTTGAACCTGACGATACAGGGGCATTCCTGCAGCCCGCAATGCCCGGTCAGCCGAAGCTCGTAGGAGCCGGGGGTAGCGTACCAGGCGGGCAAAATATTGATGCCAAAGTATGGATTAGCCGTAGTGCTGCCTGATGTGACAGAAGTGTTTGGCAGCCGCACTAACTCCCAACTCACCTGGGCTGTCGCTGGGCAGTCCGGTCCGGCGCATTGAAACAAGCCTGTGAACTGGATGCTGTTGCCCGGCGCCGGACAACCTACGGTTACTTCCGGCGCGTCACAGAAAGCCGATACACCCGGTACATTTCTGGTCAATGGAAAGAACAAAGCAGAAAACGTGCCGCAAGCACAGTCGCCTGGACAGACCACTGTCACGACCACAATACAGATTGAGGTATTACCCGCATCATCCATGGCAGTCCAGGTGATGGTATTGGGCCCGGCCTGGAGCAAAGCCGGGGCATCGTTGACCAAAGTTACCGAAGGGTCGCAATTGTCCAATGCTGTTGGCGCAACGGGCTGAAATACAGCGGTGCAAATGCCATTTGGCCCGATGGTTCCTGTTACAAATACATCCGGCGGGCAGTTGGTCAATACGGGCGCAAGGTTATCAATTACAGTAATGACTTGTTGGCAGCTTGGCCCGGCTGTACATGCAAGCGCAAGAACCGCGGTATGTTCTCTTATGATTGTTGCATTATAGGGCAGCGTGCCGGTGATTAAGTCCGAGTACACTACAGTTGGGTTTGCGTTGCAATTATCTGTGACAATGGCATTTCCCGTGACCTGCGGACTGATGTCGTTTCCACAAGAAAGTTGAATATTTGGTGGACATGTGATCACAAGCTCCATTCCCGGAGCATAAATGGCTTGTATTTCAACTATACACGAACTCGTATTCCCACACCAGTCTGTGACCGTCAGCGTAACGGGGGTAATGCCGCATTGCGTAATGACTGTGGGATTCACGCTCATGGATTGAATTAGGCAATTGTCGAACGAGCCGCCGTCAATCATGGCGGGTGTCAGCGGAAAAGTACAATTTGCATCCAGCGTCACACCGAACCCGGGAACGCAAATCGCTGTAGGCGGAATGTTATCGGTAATGTTAATGGTTTGGGTAGCGCTCGACATGCTGCCGTCTGCGCAGGTGATGGACACAGAGAATGTGTTCGGCCCGCAGGGTACAACTAAGTCAATATTTGGTGTGGTTTCGCTGGTAAACCACTGGTAGGAGATGGGCTGTTGCCCCGTGCTGGTGCTTACTAATTCTACATGGCCGCAATTGTCCAATAAATTCACGTTGAAAGAGGCTTCGCAAGGTAGCGGAGCAGAACAAGTCTTGAAGCTAATGTCATCTACGGCAAAATCATTGCCTCCCTGCAAGATGGAGCCATCCCGGATTTCCAACCTGTAAGGATTTGCAACGACAGCCGGGGCTGACCACGATGCATCAATTTTAATCCATAAATCCGGACTTTCGGGCACCACAGCAGAAGTCAATAAGGTTGCATTATTGTTGCCGTCTATCAGCCAAACTTGTACATCTGGATAGGGTTGGTTGCTATTAGGAGGAAAATAAAGGTTATTGACATAAGCGCAAAACATATATTCAGCAGAAGGGGTAATGTTGATGTTTTGCCGCCAGGCTGCTTCTCCGGGAGTTAGGCTGCCGTCAACGACTAAAAATTTTCCTGTTGGTGACCCTGTTGTGTGGTCTGTGCAACTCCAAAAATTATTCTGAAAGGATGAAAAAACCGTATAATTCCCAGGACCAGGGGAGGGAACAGGCGTAAAATTATAATCAGAAGTAAACCCCGTATTTCCAGCTGAAAAATCGCCGTTTCCGATGAGGTTTGGCCCTTGAAAACTTCCTTCCGGGCAATCGCAAACACTCCCGTAATCGCACACCACGGTTACTTCTATCTGGCAGGTAGCCATGTTCCCGCTCATATCCGTTGCTGTATAAGTTACAATGGAAGTTCCTGCCAAAAACGTGGTGCCACTTGCATCGTTTACACCCGTTCCTATGGTTGCTCCTGTAATCGCATAATCCACCATCAGCATCGGACAATTGTCAGAAACCGACGGCGCAATCGTTCCGACTACCTTGGTGCAACTCCCCATTCCATCCGGCACACCGGAAACCAAGACGTTTGGCGCACACATAATCACCGGCAGTTCATGGTCTTCCACCGTCAAGGTGAACGTACACTTCGCTTGCAACAGCGCTTTATCTTTAATCGTCAACGTTTTTTGAGGCATCAAAAACGAACAAACATCATTCAGGGTGACAACGATGGTCTCATCCCCTTCTAAAATTGCATCGTTGAGTATGGTAACGGGCAACGTAAACTGGCTTTGTCCGGCAGGAATCACAACGCTGGAAGCAAACGGCGCATAGTCGAGGCCCGGCGTGGCGGTACCTGATATGGTGTAGGCAACGGTCAGTGGCGCATTGTTATTTACGCCCGCCCGTTCAAAAACCAAGTTTACGGTTCCGCAGTTTTCATAAGCAATGTCTGAAACCGGATTGCTGTTGACGGCCCATTCAACAGCAGCATTGCCGCCTGCGTCAAAAGAACCTGCACTCAGGAAAATAGCCGAGTCGTGGAGGTCGTCACCAACATCGGCAATGGCTAATTTGAGGTGGTAAGTTTGACCGGGTTGCACGTTGGCGGTCGCTACGAAGACCCGGGTAAAGCCGTCGTATTGCACTTCGGTGACTGCTGGAGATGTTGACGGGGTTTGCCCGCAGAGGTTTGCACTGGAAGCCGGTTGGTTATTGACATAAAAGCCAGCATTGGTCAAGTGGTTAATGGTATTGATATTGACGGGTGTGGTCGTAAGCGGAACCAGCCCGATGTTTTGCTGTCCGCCGGAAATGCCCGGGCCGGAAATAAAGAACCCGAATACATCATGGATAGAGTTGCCTACCTTTTCACAGTATTCTTCAGAGGCAAACACAAAACGGAAGGTTACAATAGGTTGCGTGGGTATAAAATCGAATTCCAGGCTAGCCCGGTCGTAGAGGGTTCCTGTCGTCAGGGTGGCTAAATCGGCATCCGGTGTTACGCCTCCAACTCCGCTGCCTGCATTGTCGCTGTTGTTTGGGCCAACCGCCAAGGTACCTGGGCCGGTCGTTAAAATGACGCCCGCGTCGAAACTGATATTGGTCAGGCCATTGGTAAAAACGCCCAACTGATTGGCTTGCCCTTGCGTCGTCACATTGCTGATGTCGAAACAATTGCCGCCCATCAGCACGTCTCTCACCAATACATCCCCGGAAATTCCAGGCTGCACGCCAAGCACGGCTAAAGCTTCCTGTTGCGGACTGTTGTTTATTATATTTTGAATAAAATCAAAAGGCGGATCAGGCGCCTGTACATTGCCTCCCATCGTGCAGGGATACGTACAGATGAGTTCGCTGACATCCACGCACCCGTCGTCCGCGACGCAGCAAATGGAATGCGTCCCTTTGGGGAATTGCATTCCGGGTGTAATTTGCACAAGCCCCCCAGCCGTTACAAGGTAACAGGTAATCGCTGGGTTAGGATTGCAATTATCTGTTGCCGTGGGTTCTGGTATTATGCCGGTGAAAAAGCATTGCCCGGGATTGGTATTGACGGTCAAATCCTGCGGACACGCAATCGTGGGGGGCACATTGTCAATCACCACAATATTTTGCACACAGGTAGCCTCATTCCCACAGTTATCCGTTGCCGTCCAGGTGCGGGTGATCAGCGCATTGCAGGGCAGCGTACCCGTGACCACATCGGCAAAAGTAATGACTGGATTGGGATCGCAGAGATCGGTCGCGGTGGCCATACCGGTTGCGGCAGGGGAGAGGTCGTCGCCGCAGACCAGGTTAATATTCGGCGGACACATGATCATGGGAGGAACGCCCTCAATGGTTTGTATTTCGGTGGTGCAGGTACTCGTGTTTCCACACAAATCGGTCACCGTGAGCGTGATCGGAAAAATGCCGCAGCCTGTCACAACGGTCGGGCTTACGCTCATGGATTGTATCTGACAGTTGTCGGTGGAGCCGGAATTAATCATGTCCACCGTTACGGGGAGGGTGCAATCGGGAAGTAATTCGTAGCCTTGTCCGGATGCACACATGGCTACGGGCGGCACGTTGTCCTGCACCAAAATCGTTTGCACACAGGTCCGCGTAACCCCGCATTCATCCATCGCTGTCCAGGTTCGGAGCACTGTTCCGTTGCAGGGCATCATGCCGCTGGTGTTGTCAGAAAAAGTAATGTTGGGGTTTAGGCCGCTACAAGCCCCCGTCAGGGTAGCGAAACCGGTGACGGCGGGCGACAGGTTGGTATTACACCGCACCGTGATGTTCGGCGGACAGGTTAATACCGGCTGCTGAGGGTATTTAATCGTTACATTTTTACAGATCATATTGCTGCACCCGCTCCCTGTTACCGTAAGGCAAACGTTATAGGTAGCGCATTGGGCGGGATAAGTGATGATCGGGTTTGCAGCAATCGAAGTATGGGGGATGCCGCCAGTCGAATAGCCGAAATGCCAAAAATAACTGAGCGGTGCAGGGCCGGTGGAGGTATTGGTAAAGCTGACAGTTTGGTTACAATCCGGAAATTGAAAATTGAAATCTGCTACGCAAGGTACCGTATTGCATGCGTTTCCCTGTTGCCAGGCACGCTGGGCGCCGGTCAGGTTTGTTGCCTGCGGCTCATCGTAAAAATCAATGCCTGGCGGGACAGGGCTGGCGAACAGGGTGGTCGCGTTCTGCAGGAAGTAATTGCTTTCAACCGTCATACAAGTGTTGAGTTCCAAATCGCTTATGGAAAGAAACGCACAAAGCTGTCCAAATCCTCCAATTTCCGGAGTTCTTCCGTCTGCAAAAGCGATTTGACCAGGCGGTAAAAAGGACAGGGTTCCTCCTTCGAAAGCAATTTCACCATTATCCAAATATTTGACCCACTCCACGCTCGGGGAGTTTCCCTCGTCATTCAATTTCACCACACTGACCCGCTGGCCAAAACTTACGCCCTGTGTTTGTTTTACTACCACAAAAATCCTGTCTGATGGCCCCTGAAAAACCTGGCTTGCAGATTCCAGCCCTGCGATGGTCACATCCCAGAGCCCAATCAATTCTGCGTCGAATTTCATCAGGTGTACCTTCCCGTCCAGAAGGCTGGTTCCTACTGCATAAAAACTACCGCCACTTCCCGACACGGCATCAAGAAAAACGAAAGGAAAATCGGGCGTAACGCCGTTGAAGGTCTGCCCGGAGTTGTCGGTGCGCAGGATCACACCTTGTGTTTCAAAGTTTCCGGAGATCAATAAATCTCCGTTGGACAACGCTTCCAGGTCGCGGGCATATTTATTGCCGGGAATGCCATTGAATAGTTTTTTCCAGTTGAAGTTTCCGCTTTCATTCAGGTTCAGCAACACCAGCTCGGCAGTTCCGCCGCCAATGTCTGTTTGCGAACCCAGCACATAATACGGGAACGCGGCATTTTCCGGAATGGGGTTTTGTACAATCCGCGTGAACCCATCGCTTCCGGGAATATCATAAGATCGTAACCAGGTGAACGCGCCCGCAGCCGTCACCAATCCCATGATGCTCCGACTGGTATTGTCGTCGGGCAGCGAATGGCCCACCACCAGCAAGCTGCCTGAAGGGGTCAGCACGGCATCGTTCCATTGGGAAGCGGTGTTGAGGCTCAGCGTCCATTGAAGCTCGCCGAGGGCATTCAAGCGGGTCACCGTAGCGCGAAGGGGCTGGCCGTTGGTTACTTCTCCTGCGCCTAATGTGTAATAATTGGATCCACTGCGGATAACCTTAGAGAAAGATTCGTCCAGGTTCGTGCCAAACTGGCGTTGGAATTGGGCCTGCCCCGGTATCGCAAG
>JBJXFD010000454.1:0-4168 GCA_046153985.1 Saprospiraceae bacterium | reverse complement strand
GCAAAAACCAGCGCCAATACAGCAGTCAGGCATAAAAGTTGTTTTTTCATATTTCCTTGAATTTGATTTAAGAATTGACACATTTCGAGGCAAAATTAGCTTTTTCGGCATGGCAGGTGTAGTTCCTGTGCCATTTTCACACTTTCTTAAGATTTGGATTGAAAAGTGAATGGAGAACGTTCTAAGATAAGATTAGTTCAAAACCCCTGACTTGCCCTACTTTATCCTTTCTACTTTATCCTTTCTACTTTATCCTTTAACCTTGTTTTGTACCCTCCCTCCTTTTCCGATATGCCACCGCTCCCCAGTAGATCAACGCAATAAACGCACCAACCCCAAGTGCAAAATACAAATAGTTGGTCCCATTCCTGTAAACCGCCAACAGCACGATCGCCAACAAAAACACCGTAGGCGCTTCGTTCAGCAAGCGAAACCGGAAGGCGTTGGGCAACGCTTCCCCTTTTTCCAATTTTTTGATGATGGTTTTAGACCAGATTTGGAAGCAGGTCAATAGGACCAGCAACAACAATTTAACGTGCATCCAGGGATTGGCCGCCAGCCAGTCTAAGCCATACAGGAAGAGCATTACAAGCCCGCAACCCCAGGTCAGGTTCATGGCCGGAACGATGATGATTTTGTACACCCGCCCCTCCATTAATTGGTATTGGCGCTTCAGGATGTCCTGCTCAGGTTGCGGTTGGTCGTTGGCTTCCACGTGGTAGACAAACAGGCGTCCGAGGTAAAAAAGTCCGCCAAACCAGGCAGTGAATCCTACGATATGTAATGCTTTGAAGAGGAAGAGCAGCATGGTAGATTATAGATGTTAGATTATAGATATTAAATTATAGATGTTAGACATTAGATAGTGTTCGTCTTATAGCATGTTTGTGATTCCCGAATAAGCTCTAAGTCTAAGCCCAGTGTCTGTTCTTTAACGTGAATTCGATCATTTTTTATGAAAAAACGGGCTAAAGCCCGCGAAACTAAGGGCGCCGTGCCTTGTTTCGCGGGCTTTAGGCCGCCTTATTCAAAAACGGAAGCCGACCGATAGCAGGAAGCGCCCATTAGCCACGTCATTGTTGACAAACTGCATCGGCGCTTCGGAAGTCACGTAAGGGGTATACGTTTCCTCAACGAGGTAATGCCGGTAGCCCAAATCTAAGAAAAAAGATTTTTCCCGGATGCCAAATCCCGCGCTGATGCTTTGGTTGACCGTATCATCTCCCTGAATGGGCGACTGATGCAAGCCAAAACCCGCCCGCAAGCGGAATATTTCGAAAGAGAGTTCCCCGCCAAGGCGGATGTTCGCCGCAGCTTGCAACTGGTTGACAATGTCATTGTTGACATCGCGTTCGGCATCCTCAAACCCGGAATAGCGGAATTGTGCGCCGGTATAATCGGCCCATTCCACTTCGCCACTCAGGAATCCGGCTTTTCCGATGATGACGCCCAAACCGCCAATGATCCGCCAGGGCGAGCGGAATTTATAATCGAATAAACCGTCGGGGGATTCAGCATCCCCGCTTGTGCTGCCTCCGTTATCCGTGTAAAAATAGGTCATGGTATTGCGGTAAGTATCGTTCAACCCATAAGCGGTGGGCGTGTGTACCGCAAGGCCAAGGCGCACCGCCTGGATGGGGCGGTAGATCAATCCGGCCTTCAGGTTGATGCCAATCCCGGTCGTATTAAGGCTTTCCGTAAATTCCAGGTCATCAAAAAACGGAATATTACCATCGGCTTCTTCTCCCTGATCCGATTCTTTGTAAATCTTATCCACATTGTAATTCAGAAAAGGCACTCCGATGGTTACCCCCATCAATAATTTGTCGCTGTAACTCCCGGCAAAAGCGAAAGTGAGTTCGTTGATCGAGCCGGAGGTCGTCACCGTTTGTTCTTTGTAAATCAGTGCATTGGGGCGCAATTCCACATCAGAGTCGTAAAAACCATCCTCGTCAAAATCGTAAAGCGCCTCGGCGTCGTAAGCCAATCCCGATTCAAAATCATCCAATCCATCACTGCCATTGGCCAATTCCTGGAACCGGTTGATGATAGATCCAACCGACTGCCCGTCGAAATAAAAGCGCTGGTTAAAATTGGCCAATTGGTTGAGACCGATGCCAAAATTGAAGGTCGTCCATTGCGAAGCAGTCGGACTGGAGGATACCACGAAGCCTAAATTGCTCAGGCCCAGCTTGCTCAACCGCTCTTTATTAATTAGTGCATCGTCGCTTTCCAGCAATTGGGATTCGGTGCTGATCGCAGCCAGCGAAGGGGTAATCACAAATTCGGAACGCCGGTACCAGCCCAAACCGGCCGGATTGGTACTGACAACTGAAAAATCGCTGCCCAACGCACTCATAGCGCCACCCACCCCCAGGCTCCGTGCGGTACTTATGCCGCTGCCGTCGTGGTAGGAAAAACGCAAAGCTTCGCTGGCGGTTTGGCTATAAGATAAGGTCGTAAAGATCAAGAGAAAACCAAAGCTTAGGATAATTCGCATGGTATTTTGATTTTATTGGTAAATTTTACCACATAGTTCACAATAGGGGTTTTCACATAGCTCACATAGTAGCTAACGCATTTTAAAGGCCACAGTAGCGCGCTGTGATCTATCCCGTTAAGTTGGGACAAGTTGCGAAGATTTTTTTGTGTATTGTGGTAAAGAAATACTTTTTGTGAATAGAAAAGGCGAGCAAATGACCCGCCTTTTCTATTCTGCTATTTAATGCTTGCCGACTTAGTCGGTGTCTGATCTTTAGGGTTCGAGGCTTCGACTGCGCTCAGCCACCTCAGTTGTGGTCATTGATCGAAGTCGAAATGAACGCAGCTATCGGACTATAAAGACAGACATCAATTAACCTCCGTTCCTGCCACCTGAACGGCTATTCCCACCGTTGTCGTTGCTGCGTGACGGGGTTGACTGCCGGCTACCCCCACTATCGTTGCTGCGCGATGGCGATGATTGGCGGCTGCTGCCGTTATCATAACTGCGCGATGGCGATGGTGAAGACTGACGGCTGCTGTTATCGTAGCTGCGCGATGGGGTAGAACTCCTCGGCGTTTCGCTGCTATTGCTGCGCTCCCGGTATTCCCTTGCAGGCGCATCATCTCTGCGCGTAGGCGTGGAAGGCGCAGTATCTTCCCGGCGTGAACGCGACGGGCTTGCTTCTTCCTGACGTGGGCGCGAAGGACTTGCTTCTTCCCGGCGCGGCGTACGCGGGTTTTCTATAGCCGGGCGGGAAGGGCTATTTTCTTCGCGGCTTGGCGTTGTTGTTTCCCGGCGCGGCGTGCGTGGCTCTTCAAATTTCGGGCGGTCATTGACCGGATTGTCAGGCCGAACCGTACGCGACGGCGTTACAGGAGTGCCTGCATCGTCAACGCGGACAGGCGTTTTGCCATCTTCCGAAGCCGGGCGGCGAGTATCGCGTGCGTTTCCGGGTTGAGTGCCCAAACCGGAACCTGAACCAGGCTGGGTCGTCTGACGCTCTTCTTTGGGAACCAATGGCCCTGTTACCGGTTTTTGTATACCGGGGGAACGGTCATTTTTACGCGGCACAAGGGATGAACCGGTTGTCCGTGGCCCATAATGGGTATTGTTGTTGGTATTGATGGTGTTGTAGTTGTAGCCGTTGCCCCAGGATGGCGGGCAATAATAGCCGTTGCCACCCCAGTTGTTCCAGCCGCCACCACCGTAGAAGTTATTGACGTAGTAGTTGTTGCCCCAACCGTTGTTCCAGTTGTTCCAGCCGCCGCCGTACCAGGGGTCATTCCAACTGTTCCAGTTGTTCCAGTTGTTCCAGCCACCGCCCCAACCGCGGTTGAAGGATCCCCAACTATTCCAGCGGTTCCAGCGCCTCCAACTGTTCCAATTGTTCCAGGAGCTGTATCCGTCGTAAATCAGGACGGTTACGCCAGGGTTGATGAAAGGGTCGTAGTAATAAAGGTCGGCATAAACGGGGTCAAAATAGCTGAAGCCGTAATAGGGCCGGTGAAAACGGCGCACCCGAGAGGTGTAGTAATAGTCGTAATCTTCATAGTACTCATACTCGTCGTCATCGTAACCCTGGTCGTAGCTCGCCGTGTTGTTGTCATAGTCTCCTTCCTCTTCGTCATAGCGGGAGGTGGTGACTGCATTGTCGGCGGGCCGGGATTTGTCAATGCCCGTGTT
>JBJXFD010000438.1:0-4982 GCA_046153985.1 Saprospiraceae bacterium | reverse complement strand
GCAGGTGGCGCCAAAAAGCAGCACGACGAGGGAGGAGTATAGCAATTTATTCATAAGATTGCCTTTTATAGTTGAATGAAAGCCCGGGGTTGTGAGAAAGGGTTGAAGTCGTTGAAGTCGTTGAATTGGTTTAGTTCGTTTCACGAATTCAACCTATTTAACAAATTCAACCAATTTAACTACCCTAACCACACAACCCCGGGACAATAATTAAAGATTAAAGTCCTGACGGGTCGAACTTACGACTGACCCCAAACCACTTGATGGTGCGTTCACCCAAGCCTTCTGCTTCCACGTGAATCAAATAAACACCGCTGGCAATTGGAATGCCTTTGCTGTTCTTGAGATCCCACTCCAAATCGGGGCTGATTTGCGCCCGGCTGATGGCCCGGTTGCTGCCAAGCGGTACCCCGCCTATTTCATCGCGAACATACTGGCGGATGAATTTACCGTCGAGCGTGTAGATGCTCACCACGCATTTAGCCGGCAGATTCGATATCTTGACCGTCGTTTCAAACGCAGAAGTCTCGTAGTTGGAGTAGCCATAGTATGGATTTGGCACCACATTGATCATATCCAATGCAGTTTCCACTTCCGGCGCAGTCAGAGCGCTGGCTTGTTTACCTTCAATTTTGAAGCGATAGGTCGGGTATCCATTGAATTCACCTGTTCCAATGCGCACCGCATAAGGGTTGTTTGCCCTCAGCTTGACGACGAGATCTGCAGGAATCAGACCGTCTTTGTAAGCGTTCATGCGCTGCCCGACTTCCAGCATAGGGAAACCTGCCCAGGTAATCTCCCGAACTGCATTCACTTTGAGCGTGCCAACAGGGCCAGGCGTGAGGCGGGTGCGAATAAACGCGCAACCATCGTAAGCCTGCTTGGTCACGTATACAAAATGCTGACCGCCCATGTAGAAATTAAACAGGCCGAAAACGTCGGCTGTATTCAAGATTTCCTGTGAAGACGGGTTGAACATCATGTCGCGGCCCGTAGGCAATTCGTTGTACGATTCAGGGAACAAGGATCCGTCGTAAGCAGAGTTTTCGCCAAAGAAGATGTTGAGGCGCTGACCGGTTTCCACGTCAATGGCATAACCCGGGAACCAGCCCATACCTTCTCCGTCTCCATCAAGATCCGGTTTGCCGTCGTCGTCGTTGTCGAATTTTGAGACGCTTGGGCTATTGCGCAGGTCAAACGGCTTGCGATCGCCCTCTGACAAAAGGCCGGCATCCTGGTAGTAAAGGTTGGCTGTTTCAATCACCACGCAACGGCTCCAAAGCTCTTTATTGGACGTGAATACGATGTCTACGTTGTTCAGATCGGCAAAAGATGTCTGGTTGCGCACAATGTTGTTGGCATTGCTGCGATCCTGCCATGCGGGCGTCAGGAAAGGAATATCCGGGTCACCGTTTGGACGGAACCAGTTCGTGATGCGGTAAGGCATGAAATAGCCCGGGCCAACCTGTGAGAAGGCTTGCTTGGGATCCAGTTCAAAATCGCGTTCTGCGGACCGGTTGCGCACGTAGTTGAAAATGGCCGCTGCCAGCGGATTATCCGAAGGGGCATACTCATCGGGTATCCCGTTCAGCCAGGGTGTTGCATCGTCATTGATGTATTCTTCCTCGTAGCCGATGATGCCATTTGCAGCGTCACGCGTTACGCCTGGTTCCTTCACCTGGCCAATATTGACCGTGAAGCCGTATTGTTTGATGATTTCTTCATTAAAGAACTCAATCGTATTCTGAGAAGTGAGGATCGGCTGACTCGGATCGGTCAGGCTCTTCAACGTCCAGCGAACAATATTGTCCAATTTGTTATTGGCCATGTTCTCATCCACAAAAGTCAGTTCATACTCGCCGTCAACGACGTCTAACGGGTTGAAGACATTGACCTGGATCGGCCCGCGGCCCGCACGGTAAGTGATTTCGCCCTCGAAAGTCGGCGTCCCTTTGATCCCGGATTCGATGTCGGCACGGGTGTCGTCATCAATGTCTAAGAAATTGGTTCCTGTTCCAACGCCGTCTATCCGCGTGATGATGGCGCCATCGCCATACTCTGCGTTCAGCTTGCGATCCACAATTGGTCGCGGAATTACGGTATAGAACGGCCTGTTGCCGTTTTTATCACCTACATTGCGGCGGCCCTGGAGATAAGGTTTCCGTTGTCCGATGATCGTCAGCGGGTTAAATTCCAAATAATTGTTATGCCCGTAAGCAACCGCAACAAAGTAGTATTTTTTGTGATTAACCAAGCGGCGGTTGCCCGATGCAAACTGGTCTTCGGTAATGCGGAAGGTATGGCGAATGCCCTGATTAGCGCCTTCAACTTCCAACACTGGAACGTAGTACTCTTCCACATTGGCGTTATCTACTTCTACTTGCTCCCAGTTGAAAATGCGGTTCACCCCGTTGTTGATGTCTACCTGATAAATCAAGCGTGCTTTGGTCGGGTCATCCAAACTTGCAACCCCGACGTCCGGGCCTGAAAACTGGAATAATTTGTACCCTTCGAAAACATACAGCGAGTCTTCTACGTCCGTTCCACCAATACCCGGAACGGCTTCGGCGTAGGCTTCGTAGGCATTATTAGAGATGCTCGACACCGTATCGTTGGTGAATACAGCAATGATTTCACGATCCAGTTCAATAAAGTCAATGTCCGGTGCATCCGGGCCATCCAACTGGTCGAAGCAGGCATCAAACAAGCCCTGAGAAATATCGTCAGCATCCTGGAGTTTGCGGATATTCGGGCAGGGATAAACCTGGTCTGGTACCCAAACCACCCCGATGATCAACTCGTTTACTGCGCCCGGGTCGAGGCGGAAAGGCCCCGAAGCCTGGATGGTACGCCGGTCGCCGAAAGGCAAGCCTGCCGTACACATAGACCATCCGGTTGCCACGTTTGGCGGCTCTGTAAAAGCGTACTTCAACGGTGGAGTAGGTTCCTGATAGGCATCGCCGCCGTAAGTAAACGGAGAACCATCTCTCCAGGAACCTGTCAGATAACGGTAGTATTCAACTGCATTACCAGGGTCGGTTGTACCCGGAGGAGGAGAACCAATGCCAGCGTTATTATAATAGGTGAAGGAAGACATCCCGATTTCGTTCCCGTTTTCATCGGTTGGACCGCGGAAATAATCTACTCCAAGGATTGGCACGTTCTCACCATAAGTATTCACGCTGGAGTTCCCGCTTGGGCAGGTAGTACCCGGTGCGCCGTCAACGGAGTCTTCGTTGTAGACATAGGCAAGGCTCCGAAGTGTATCACAACCCACATAATCATCTAAGTAGCAACCCAAATCCGGATCTACCCACATGGCAAAAAACGTACTGTCAATGCTTTCAACAGCGCGGTTGATGAGTTTATAACGCTGGAAGGTCATATCGTTCAACTGGTCGCTGGATACATAAGCAAACGCCTGTACCTGCACTTCCATCTGAATTTTATCGCCATTCGACTCGTCGTGCGTATTCCCGGCATCGTTGTAAATCCAGAAAGTCATTTCATCCGGGTACTGCGGATTGTCCGTACACCCCCGTATTTCAATGACCGGGTAATCCCCGCCTTCGGGCGAATAGGTTCCATCGCCGTCTTCATCCCAATATCCGGCCAATCCCTGAGATGCTGTGGGAAGATCGAACAAATGAACGTCGAAAAAGTACTGATTGCCCAACGCCGGCCAGCCTTTCACACCGCGCGGAATCAGCGCAGGGTCGTAGGGGACGCCGGCTAATTTGGCCCTGTTGTAATTGGCTAAGTGCTGGTCAATTTCTGTGCCGGTTACAACGAAGAATTTATCCCATTGGCTGCACCTTTCCTGGGTCGTTTGACCTGTTTCAGGATCTATCGGGCCTGGCCAGAAGTCAAAATCACCCCCACCGCGGCCATAGGTTTGCGCTGCTAATTTTAAACTCCCACCCGGGTCAAGGCCACCAAGCCAGACTGCGCCCGCAAAAATGGCAGATACAGGAGGTACCCCGGCTGGCACTTTGGGCACCACGTAAATGCCGTTGGTGCCATCCCACCAAACGTCGCCGCCGGTCGTAAGACGTGCGCGAACGTTGTTAATGGCCTGGTCTATTCGGTTAACGGCTACCGCACAGTTTTCCCGATAATTGATGCCCGAACTATTGTTGTTTGGGCGGGGCTGCTTGTTGTGGTTCGGGTTGATGTGCGCCTGAGCCGTCGCTGCAAAAATTGCAAGACCGGCTAACCCCAACAGCCATTTTTTAATCGTATGCATTCTTTTCATGATTTAAAGCTATTTATGAAAAGCCATGCGACCTGTTGCCAAACCGCATGGCTTAGATAAATCAGAAATTAAAGCTGGCGCCGAAGAACAACCTCCTTGGCAAGCTGTAGAAATCCGGGTTCAACAACACCCAGGAATAAGAATCCAGATAAGCTTCTACTTCGCGGCGCGAGCCTGCAATGGTTTCCAACTGGTCGAGCCCTCTGTCGGAAGCTAAGTAGCCATCGTCTTCAGCCGAACCGGTATAGGAATAAACATTGAGTACATTTTTGCGGTTCAGCACGTTGGAAATACGCAGGTAAACGTTGATATCTAACCCTTTTGAAACGGTAATGGTTTTGTCAACGCGCAGACTAAGGTTGAAATTCAACGGTTTTCTTGCGCCGTTGATCGAACCTACTGTACCAGAACCACCCAATACTTCCGGAACTAAACGCGCTGTGTAAGGACGTCCGGTCACAGCAGTAGCCTGGAGGTTAAGACCTACGTTTTCAAAAATCTTGATTCCAAACAGCTCGGGTCCGCGGTAGCGAACGCCGCCATCATAGCGGTAATCCATGCTGGCTACGAAGCGGTGGCGCTCGTCGAAGTTCAGCGGGAACAGGGTGCGGAGGTTACCCCGGCTGCTCAGGTTGCGCTGAGAGTTGGCATCCGAACCGGTACCATCTGCAAATTGCAGGGTATAGTTGGCTTGCAGCGAGAAGTTTCCGGTTCTTCTCAGGTCGTA
>JBJXFD010000414.1:0-10774 GCA_046153985.1 Saprospiraceae bacterium | reverse complement strand
AACGAACGGGACGGGATGACCTTCCTCATATTACCACCTCAGCAATGCTGATCCCCAGGTGAATCCGCTGCCAAAGGCAGCCAAACAAACCAAATCTCCGGGTTTCACAGCGCCAGCTTCAATGGCTTCGCATAGGGCAATGGGAATGGATGCAGCAGTGGTATTGCCATACCGCTGGATATTATTCCAGACCTGATCGTCGCGGAGCCCGAGTTTCCGCTGCACAAACTGGCTGATGCGCAGGTTGGCCTGGTGTGGAATGAGCATATCAATGTCGGAAGGCGTGAGATCGACCGTTGCAAGGGCTTCCATGATGACCTCCGGAAATTTTTGAACCGCCATTTTAAAAACAAACTGGCCATCCATAACCGGGAAAATTTGTCCGGACTGGATCATGTGTTCGTTGATGAACATTTCGCCATAAGTAGCGTCAGAATATTGCAAATCGTGCGCTTCCCCTTTTTTGTCAAGGTGATAGCCGCCGTGCGCCCCTGGATTTTCAAAGGCCAGTTTTTCCGCATAAGTACCATCGGAGTGCAGTTTGGTGGTCAGAATACCTTTGTCTGGATCCTCCGTGGGTTGCAACAACACTGCGCCCGCTCCGTCGCCGAAGATGACCGTTACATTGCGGCCCCGGGTGCTGAAGTCGAGCCCCATCGAATGCATTTCAGCGCCGATCAGCAATACATTTTTGTACATGCCGGAACGGATAAACTGGTCGGCGATGGAAAGGCCGTATACGAACCCCGAGCACTGGTTGCGGATGTCCAAAGCCCCCGCCTCGTTGTGCGTAATGCCCAGTTCCCGCTGCACCAGCACGCCGCACCCCGGGAAGTAGTAATCGGGACTCAGGGTGGCAAAAATGATGAAATCTACTTCATCTTTGCTGATCCCGGCGCGTTCAATGGCAATCGTAGCAGCCCGCGCACCCATTGTAGTGGTGGTTTCGATGTGCTTTTTGCCATAGCGACGTTCCTGGATGCCAGTGCGTTCCTGGATCCATTCGTCGGTCGTATCCATAACTTTTTCGAGGTCATTGTTGGTGACCACTTTTTCTGGCACATAGTATCCTATGCCACTGATTTTAGCATGCAACATGTCTTTAACGTTTTGAGTCTTAAGTTAGAGCTGTCAGGATTTTGGCTAAAAATCTCAAAAATACGACACTTCTTCTAATGCATCGCACCTATTTCTTTTGCATGTATGAAACAACCTTGAACATTTGGCGTTCATTTTGTGTATATTTTATACTTTTGCCCTTCGTTTTTAAAACGTTGTATATTGGAGCTTAGACATTTAATTTCAGTTGCTTAAATATGGAATTGACCAATCTGCTCTAATGGCTTTAAGTGATTATTTCAACATCCAATTTAAAATAAACAACAGACAAGGATGAGGACGAAGCTGTCGCATTTTGCTTTTGAATTACCCCCGAAATTGATTGCACAATACCCCGCCGAAAAAAGGGATGAATCCAAATTGATGGTGCTTGATCGGAAAACAGGGAAGATAGAACACCGCATTTTCAAAGACATTCTGGAATACTTTGACGATGGAGACGCGATGGTTTTTAACAATACCAAAGTGTTTCCCGCCCGTATGTACGGACGGAAAGAAAAGACCGGCGCCAAAATTGAGGTGTTTTTGCTGCGTGAACTCAACAGTGATGCACGACTCTGGGATGTTTTGGTGGATCCTGCACGCAAAATCCGGGTGGGCAACAAACTCTATTTCACGGACGATAATGACAATGAAGTACTGGTTGCAGAAGTTGTGGACAATACAACCTCCAGAGGCCGTACGATCCGTTTTCTTTACGACGGGCCGGAGGAAGATTTTCAGCGGGACTTGAATATTCTCGGCAATACGCCCTTGCCCAAATACATCCTTCGCCCGGCAGAAGCGTCTGACCGGGAGCGTTATCAAACCGTTTACGCAAAGGAAATTGGGGCGGTTGCTGCGCCAACTGCAGGTTTGCATTTTAGTACGGAATTGATGAAGCGCCTGGAAATCAAAGGCGTGAATTTTGCAGAGCTTACCCTGCACGTCGGCCTCGGCACCTTCCGGAGCATTGACGTGGAGGATTTGTCAAAGCATAAAATGGATGCTGAATACTTCCGCATATCGGAAGCTTCCGCCAATGTTGTCAACAAGTCTAAGGAACGCGACAAGCGGATTTGTGCCGTTGGCACCACCAGCATGCGCGCGATAGAATCGGCTGTTTCAGCAGAGGGTTATTTGAAGGCTGCTGAAGGATGGACGAACAAATTCATCTATCCGCCTTATGAATTCAGCATCGCCAACGGGATCATTACCAATTTTCACTTGCCCAAGTCGAGCCTGTTGATCATGATTTGCGCCTTTGGCGGCTACGAATTGGTGATGGAAGCTTACGAACAGGCCATCAAGGAGAAATATCAGTTCTTCAGCTACGGGGACGCCATGCTGATTATTTAATCTGTTTTGAAACGGGGCTTTTATGAATATTTTGGACAATCTGGAGATCAGAGACTTTTCCAATCTGGAGTTGCTGGCCAAACAAGTCGTGGAGGGGTTTATCATTGGATTGCATAAAAGCCCCTTTCATGGTTTTTCTGTAGAATTTGCCGAACATCGTCTTTACAATCCAGGAGATACGACCAAAAACTTAGACTGGAAGGTGTATGCCCGTACCGACAAGATGTTCATCAAGCGATTTGAAGAAGAAACCAACCTGCGTTGCCAGATCGTCATAGATGCTTCTTCTTCCATGTATTTTCCGGAGGTTACAGACACTAAAGCGCCGTATCTCAACAAACTGCGTTTTTCGGCACTTGCGGCGGCTGCTTTGATGAACCTTTTGCAAAAACAACGCGATGCCTTCGGGTTGTCCATTTTTGATACGGATGTGCGCATTCACACCCGTTGCAAAACCAATACAACCCACTACCGGCTGATGCTGACCTATTTGGATCAGCTCATCAATAATCCGGAGCGCAACAAAGCAACTGCTGCGGCTAAAGCGCTGCACCAGATTGCGGATAGCATCCACAAACGCTCGCTGGTGATGATTTTCAGCGATATGTTTGAGCAATCGGAAGATTCGGAACACTTGTTTTCGGCACTCCAGCACCTGAAGCACAACAAGCATGAAGTGGTGCTTTTTCATGTGGTGGACAAAGCCAAAGAGCTCGATTTTGAGTTTGAAAACAGGCCATACCTGTTCATTGACATGGAAACGGACGAACGGCTGCACCTTCAACCCAACCAGGTTAAAGAATTCTATGTCAGTCAAATGGCTAAGTTTACCGAAGAACTCCGACTTAAGTGCCTTCAGTATAAGATTGATTTTGTAGAAGCCGACATCAACAAAGGTTTCCGCAACATCCTGCAGGCTTATTTGGTCAAACGCAGCCGCATGGGCGCCTAACTACGAAACACCGAAAGTCATGATCAAACTCGCCGAAATTTCTGCCATGCCTCCGCCGCAATTGGATGAAGAGGAAACGCGTAAGAAAACTAAAAAACTGGTTGAAAAACTGGGAAAACTCCAGCATAAGTTGATCGCTTCCCGTTCTCACGCGGTTTTGGTCGTTTTTCAGGGCATGGATGGCAGCGGTAAAGATGGTGCGGTTAAGAATGTATTTCAGGATTGCCACATCCACGGCATCAACGTCCACTCGTTCAAAAAACCGACGGAAGAAGAGATGGACCATGATTTTCTCTGGCGCGTTCACAAAAATGCGCCGCCAAAGGGTATGATCCATATTTTCAACCGTTCGCACTACGAAGACGTGCTCATTCAGCGGGTTCATAAATGGATTGATGAAAAACGGGTGGATAAACGGATAAAAGCGATCAACGCTTTTGAAGAACTACTCGCTTTTGACAACAATACGGTCATCCTGAAATTTTACCTCCACTTGTCCTACGAACAGCAGGCATTAGAACTCCAGGAACGCATAGACGATCCGGAAAAGCACTGGAAATACAATGCCGGCGACTGGAAAGAACGCGAACTTTGGCCAGAATATATGCGTTGCTACGAAGATATGATCAACCGCAGCAGCATTCCCTGGACAATTGTTCCGGTGGATAAACGCTGGTACCGCGATTACATCGTGGCAACGGCGATGGTTGAAGCGCTGGAGCAGTTGAATCTGGAGTTTCCGGGTATTCAGGAAGAATAAAAATGGCGGGGAGCAAAGCAAGAGTAGACAAGTGGTTGTGGTGCGTTCGGATTTTTAAATCGAGAACCATCGCTACGGACGCCTGTAAAGGCGGGAAAGTGAAAGTTCAGGGCGAAACCGTGAAGCCTTCCTACTTGCTGCACGAAGGGCAAATCGTGGTGGTTCGGAAAAATGGCTTTGATTTTCAATTCAAAGTAATCAACCTACTTCAAAACCGCGTTTCTGCGCCATTGGCCGCCGTAAGCTACGAAAACCTCACCCCAACGGAAGAATTGAACAAGTACAACGATTGGTTTTCCGGAAAAGGCGCCGTCGAGCGCCGTGACCGGGGAACCGGCCGTCCCACAAAACGCGAACGCCGCGACATTGACCGTTTTAAAGACGACGATGCTTATTTTGATGATGATTGGAGCGAAGAGTAGGGGCGGAGCCCATTGGTGGTTATTGGTTATCCGTTATTGGTTATTGGTGAAGCGATACTACGCTGGAGATCTCATTTCTTCGACCATTCCTGACTTATCAATGGTTATTGGTTATCAGTTATTTGTTATTGGTAGAGCGAATACGCTGGAAATTCCTTCAATCATTCCAGAGCCACCAATAACCAGTAACTAATAACCAATACACCAGTAACCAATAACCAATACACCAATAACCAATAACGATCTCATTTCCCAAAACTCCCCGACACCACCAACTCCTTCGATCCCGGCGTATATTGATAAAATCCTTCGCCTGATTTTGCACCCAGCCGGCCTGCCGCGACCATGTTGACCAACAGTGGGCAAGGTGCGTATTTCGGATTGCCAAAGCCCTCGTGCAACACTTTCAAAATAGCCAGACAGACGTCCAATCCAATGAAATCGGCCAATTGCAGTGGCCCCATGGGATGCGCCATGCCCAATTTCATGACGGTGTCAATTTCATTTACGCCTGCCACGCCTTCAAAAAGCGTATAAATCGCTTCGTTGATCATGGGCATCAAAATGCGATTGGCCACAAACCCCGGGTAGTCGTTGACTTCTACCGGCACTTTCCCAAGCTTTTCTGACAATTGCATGGTGGCCGTGCAAGTCGCATCAGACGTAGCGTACCCCCTGATTACGTCCACCAGCTTCATCACGGGCACCGGGTTCATAAAATGCATGCCGATGACCTGAGCCGGCCGCTTCGTTGCTGCGGCAATCTTTGTAATGGAAATGGAAGAAGTGTTGGACGCCAGTATTGCATGTGGAGGCGCTGCGGCATCCATCTTCGAGAAAATATCTAATTTCAGGGTCATGTTTTCGGTTGCAGCCTCTACAACGAGGTCGGCATTTTGGACACCTGATGCGAGATCCGTGAAAAGTGTAATTCGGGCAAGGGTTGCCGCTTTGTCTGCTTCAGAAATCGTACCTTTAGCGACCATCCGGTCGAGGTTTTTGGCGATGGTGGCCAATGCGCGGTCGAGTGCATCGGCGGCAACGTCTATCAAGGCAACCGGATACCCGGTCATGGCAAAAACATGCGCAATACCATTGCCCATGGTGCCTGCGCCGATTACAGAGATGTTATGCATGATGGTTAGAGCTTTTGTAAGTTGGTGCGAAAATAGAGAAAACACACCAGCTTGCCAGCTTCGTTTCCAACTTTCATCAAGAACGGTGCAACATTTCTTTGGAAAAATTAATACTCAGTTAACACACTACTGAATAGCTTTGCGCAACTTAATCGTAATCAAATGCAATTGAATAGCATCTTCCAGTTTTTTGTTCCTAAGGACAAAAAGTTTTTCCCGCTCTTCGAGCAGGCCAGTGGCAACCTCGTTAATATGGCGCAGTTACTTGTGACATACGTAAATGCTTCCAATGAAGCAGATAAAGAAGCGCTGCGGGTTCAAATAGAGGATTTGGAACATACCGGGGACAAAATCACCCATCAAATTTCGATGGAACTGAGCAAAAATTTCATTACGCCATTCGATCGGGAGGACATCCATTACTTAGCTCATACGATTGATGACATTGCTGATTACATTCACGGCACCGCTAATCGGATCAAATTCTACGGGCTAAAAAGGATAACGCCACCAATCAAACAACTTGCCGACCTGATTCTCGAAGGCTGCGAAAATGTGAACCTCGGCATACTCGCCCTGAAAAACATGAACAGCTTTGATAAAGTCATGGAGGCCCGTACGAAGATCAATAATGTGGAAAGCCGCGCTGACAGTGTCTTTGATCATGCCGTTGCGGATTTGTTTGAAAATGAAGCAGACGCCAAAGAATTGATCAAATACAAAGAAGTATTGCAGAACATGGAAACGGCAACGGATAGCTGCAAAGACGCCGCTGCCGCCATGGAAGCCATTGCTGTAAAGAACGCCTGAGCAGGTGCGTAACCTGTGAAAGAACCCACAATTTTCAGCTTACAAAGTCAGTTAAATGGACTTTACACTATTATTGATCATCATTGCTTTAGCCCTGGTTTTTGACTTCATCAATGGATTTCACGATGCAGCCAACTCCATTGCGACCATTGTTTCCACGAAAGTATTGACGCCTTTTCAGGCGGTACTTTGGGCGGCATTCTTCAACTTTTTGGCTTATTGGATTTTTGACCTGAATGTGGCCGACACTGTGGCCAAAACCGCCAATACCCTGAAAATTGACCTCGTGGTGATCCTTGCCGGAGTTTTGGCGGCTATTGCCTGGAACCTCCTCACCTGGTGGCTGGGCATTCCGTCGTCCTCCTCCCATACGCTGATTGGTGGTTTTGCAGGTGCTGCTCTGGCGCACGCCGGAATGGATGCTGTCAACATGCAAGTCATTGCAAGAACAGCGATCTTCATTTTTCTCGCCCCGCTGATCGGGATGTTTGTTGCTTACATCATCAATGTGATCATCATCAACATCAGCAAAAATGCAAATCCGCACACCGCCGACTGGTGGTTCCGGAAATTGCAGCTGCTTTCATCCGCTGCATTCAGCATAGGGCATGGCGGCAACGACGCTCAAAAAGTAATGGGGTTGATTTCTGCGGCCATAGTAGTTTACCTGACCCAAAATCACGCTACTGTTGGCGATATCCCTTCCTTGCTCAACTTAGACTACGCCATTAACGATGGCAAAGTGAAAATCGTGGAGCCACCGTTTTGGGTGCCTTTGGCCTGTTACATGGCAATTGCGGCCGGCACGATGAGTGGGGGTTGGAGGATTGTGAAAACGATGGGTACCAAAATCACGAAAGTGACGCCGCTGGAAGGCGTATCCGCGGAAACGGCTGGCGCCATTACTTTGATTATGACGGAAAGGCTGGGCATTCCGGTCTCCACCACCCACACCATTACAGGCGCCATAATCGGCGTGGGCTTATCCAAACGCATTTCTGCTGTGCGTTGGGGGGTTACTATTAGCCTGCTTTGGGCATGGGTGCTGACCATTCCGGTTTCAGCAGGCGTTGCAGCCTTGATTTATTTTTTCCTGAACTTGTTTTTATAGTATCTGTCTTTAGAGTCCGATAGCTGCGTTATGTTTGGCCCCAAAATCGGTCATTTACGCGAGTAAACTCTCGTTTTTGGGGCCAAACATGCCTTGCTCTCGAACTCTAAAGAACAGACACGGAGGAAATTGATTAGGTGGTAGGCGCATTTTCCGAAGGGATATCCACCTTATTCAACTTAGGCCGGATGATCAGCCGGAGCGATTGGTCATAAGTGGAATAGCCCCATAGCCAGTTCAAAAAGACAAACACCTTGTTTTTTACGCCAAGCAGGGAAAACAGGTGCACGAACAGCCAGATAAACCACGCAAAAGTGCCCTGGAATTTGATGTTTGGCAAATCCACAACAGCCCGGTTCCGCCCAATGGTCGCCATAGACCCCAGGTCACGGTAAGTAAAGGGCTTCAGGGCCTTTCCGCTTTCCAACCGGATGAAATTTTCTGCTAAGTTTTTGCCCTGCTGCATCGCCGCCTGTGCCAATTGTGGGTGCCCGGTGGGGTAGGCTTCTTCCGTCATCAGGGCAATATCGCCAATGGCGTAAATATTGTCGTATCCCTGTACTTTTGAATACCGGTCAACCAAAATGCGACCCGCCGGGCCTTTGCATTCTATCGAAAGGCCATCCGGGTATTTGCCTGTGATGCCTGCTGCCCAAATGACTTTTTTGGCGGGAATGGATGTGCCGTCATTGAGGGTAACGTGTTTGCCATCGTAACCGGTAACGCGCTTTTCTAATAAAATTTTCACACCAAGATTTGTCAGAAATTCAAGGGCTTTTGTGGAGGCCTGTTCCGACATGCCGTGGAGCAAGTCCTTGTTGCCCTGAATCAGGAAAATATCTACTTCTTCAATGTTGAGTTCCGGGTAATCTTTGGGCAGGATGTATTTTTTCATTTCTGCTAACGAACCAGCGACTTCCACACCTGTCGGCCCCCCGCCAACAACTACGATATCGAGATAGCTTTGCCGTTCTTCATAGTCTTCAATGCTCAGGGATTTTTCGTAATCGGCCAGGATAAGGTTGCGCAAATAAAGCGCTTCCGACACGGATTTCATGGGAACGGCCTTTTCGGCAATTTGGGCATTGCCAAAAAAATTGGTTTCCGCACCGGTAGCCAAAACGAGGTAATCGTAGTTGACGATTCCGAGCGGGGTAATCAATTGCTTTTTTTCAGGGTCAATGCGCTCCACTTCCGTCATACGGATGAAGGTGTTCTTCCTTTTTCGAAACAGTTTCCGTAAAGGGAAAACAATGGAACTGGGCTCCAGACCAGCCATGGCAACCTGGTAAAAAAGCGGCTGGAACTGGTGGTAGTTATTCCGGTCTATCAGCACCACCTGGTAGTTTTTGCCGGCTAATTTTTTCACCAAAGAGATGCCTGCAAAGCCTCCACCGATGACCACGACCCGCTTTTTGTCTAATTCCGGAAGGTTGATTTTCATAGAGTGATTTTCATATTAGAACAAAAACGCAGGCTCAATGTTGAATAGCGCGCGAAATATAATTTGGTGCAAAATAATCATTTTAATGAGAGTTTACCTCATTTTGCCACGGCGAACCGGCACGAGGATTCCCCATTTCCCGAAGTTGCCAACAGGTGGTAGATTCCGGAAGATAAATAACTGATATTTAAGTTGAAATTATTCAAGTCGCCGTCTCCTTTTTGTTCCTGATAAACCGTTTTTCCTGTTGCGTCCACAACCCGGATCACGACATCCTGGGCGGGCTGCTCAAATTTGCAGGTGACATTCAGCACGTCCTTTGCCGGATTTGGATATGCGGTTAAAGTATTGCTTGAAGTCCGACGGTTTATTTCGACCTTTTCCCCAGAATGCAGGCGAATTACGGGCACAATGTCCGTACCAAAGCCATTAGGAACATAGGTGGCGGTCGCCAACTCACCAATCGCCATAAACGAGGCATAACGGGGCATTGCTAAAACCTCCTGGCTATGGAGGTAAATCATCGCATTGTAATCGAAGGCGTCGCTTGCAGCCAACCACAAATCGGTCAGGGCGTCAGGAGCGGTATATTCCAGCATGACCAAATAATGCGTATTGCTTTCCAGCGGAGTAATGTCGTTCAAAGGAACCGTGATGATGTCATCTGCCGTTTCCGTGCCCGTCACTACGTAGGAGCCGAAAGTGATCCCAAAGCGCTCCACATCCTGAACGTTGCCGTCATTGTTGGCATCTACCCATTCGTAAACAGCAATCAGGGCGACTTCACCTGCGGCGGCTCCGGAATTCTGCGAGTTGTCAATGGAGAAAGAAACGCTGGAGACACTTACTTGGAAGTTCTGTAGCTCCGGTGTGACAAAATGGTTGCCAAAAGTCCAGGAATGGGATTCCCCGGGTTCCCAGGCTGTTGCATCGGGGCAAACGCTTCGGGTTGCCCCCGCTTCTTTAGCCCAGGTTGCATATGTTACTTTAAACTCAAAAGACGCCTGGTTATTGGATTTGTCAGCATCGGCCGCATCGGCACTCACCCGGTAGCTCCCTCGGTAGGTTCCGGCAGAACCAGGTTCAAAGCTTTCATTGAGCAAAACGTTTTCCAGGGATGTATTGGGAGGTAATTGACCAAACGTTTGGGTCGTTTGAAAGACTTGCTGGTTTTGGGCATTCAATACAGTCATCTTCAGGTTTGTATTCGTTTGCGCGACCGAGCCAATATTGGAAACATCCGTCAGGAAATGGATGGGTTCCACCAAATTATAGGGCGTAGCATAGTTTGGCGGAATGGCGTAGAAATTTTTATTCAGGCTGAGGTTGTGGTGTTCCTGTTCGACAATCCGTACATCGTCAATCATCCAGTAGTAATAATCGCCTTCCATTCTGAATTTAAAACGCGCCTGTGGGGAACCTGCAAGCCCGGGGAGTGGTATTTTTAGAATGTTGTTGAGCGGTGGGCCATTGATTTCCAAATCAGTATTGATGGGGGTCTCGACCCAGGTATCCCCGCCATCTGTGCTGTAACCCACAAAAAAACGGCTATTCAGGTTGCGCACGACCTGGAAAAATTGAAGGCTCACACCGGGGACATCAACATTGCTCAAATTGATGACCGGAGAAACCAATTCGCCGCTTTGCGGGGCGGTGCAAGGCGGCTGCGACGTGGCGTCGTA
>JBJXFD010000410.1:0-12803 GCA_046153985.1 Saprospiraceae bacterium | reverse complement strand
GCTGGCTGGCGCCAAAGCGGTAATAGACCCGTACTTTTTTGGCAAATTTTTCCACTTTCGCCTGCACTTTGAAGCTGGCTACCTTTTCGCTCGAAAACTTTTCACGGCGCGCAACCACCACTTCGTCCACTGCCGGTGGCAACACCGTAAAATCGGGTTGGCTGGAGAGGTAAGTTGCCCGTTTGTTCATAAAATCCACCAGCCCCGGAATTTTGCTGCGCGTGCCGATGGTTTCCATCAGGCTTTTCGCAAAATCGGATACCGGGTAGTATTTGTTCAAATCGGAAGTCAGCGGCGCTTTGATCAGTTCCTGCAACTCTTTGGTGCGTTTGTCTAATTTGCCGTCTTTGATGGCTTCCCGCAAAATGGCGCGCATGTGCGACACATACTGTTTGCGGTGCAATTCATTGCTCAGCAGCACATTGATCAGGGGTTTGGCAGCATCGTTGAGGTGCAGCATCGGATCTAGTCCAACAAGAGCCGCAGGTTCCAGATCCGAGCCGATCCCGGTATTTTTAAAACTGCCGAAGGCAAAGTTCAGCCCGCCAAGGATGGGAATAAACCGTCCATTTTGATCCCGATAAAGGTAAAAATCGGGGCTGTGCTGGCCGGTGTAGCTGTGCAAATTCACCGTTACGCTGTTAAATGCAAGCATCCACAAGGCGCGGTCAACGTCCAGCACCTGTTCGAGTTTATCGGGCGAATTTTTCAGGGCTGCCGTCATTTCGTGCAGGTCCGTCCAGTTGCCCTGCTGCACGTTTTTGAAATGCGTTTTGAAACAATTGGCGTTGTTGTCCAACTGCAAAGACCCATACACGTTTGCTTTGCAGCCTTCGCCGGCTTTTTCCACCGTATTCGGGTCGCTGAAATACAAGCTGCCGTCGTCGTTGCCAAAATGTTTTTTCAAAAACGCCTTGTCAATGACTTCCACGTTCACAAACAAGCCATAGTACTCACCGTTGATGGTGACTTTGGCGTAGTTGGCTGCGGGCGCAGGCATGTATTGCCGGGCGATTTCGTAGCCGACCACTTCGCGCACCATGCTTGGATCGCGCAGCGCGCTCGACAAGTCAATGTGCGAATAACCCGCATAATTCTGGGAAGCCGCGCTGTGATCGAGCTTGAGGAAAAGGCCGTTGCGGCGACCGCCGGGCGTGAAAGCACGCGAGTCCCGATAGCGCAACCCGGCGCCTTTGAATTTGGCGCCGTTGATGTCTACCCCGCAAGTCACCAACTCATCGCCGTTGTAGCGTAAAGAATCCAGCAAATAACGCCAGTTATCTTGTTCAAAGGTGATCTTTATATCCTGAATAGCCTTTGGATCATAGAAGTTGGACGCATTTTGGCTGTGACCTTTTACAAAAAAGAAAAGGCTGCTGATACAGCTTAACAGGAGGAGATTACACTTCATAGTCTAAACTTTAAACTTTTTGCGATGCAATATTAAAAAAACTATCACAGCATTTGGGCAATGAAACCGGACAAATGCAATATCTTTTGCCCAACAGCCTAAAGAACGTGGATTGCGGCAAAAAGACACCGTTTGGATAGAGAAAAAATTCTAAACGTCGTTACGCATTAGAATCTTGCAGGAAGCAATACGTGAGAATTAGCCCTTAAAATTGTTTAATCGCCATAAATTAACCCTGGATTCCAAAAAAAGTGTACTTTAGGCCGCATCAACTGTGCTAAAGCATGAGAACCCTTGCCTTGATTAGTTTTTTAATTTTTTGTGTATACGCCCTTGCGGCGCGCTGGTATTTTGTGTGTGAGGTTCGCCAAAAGTGCGATCCGCCGCCCGCCGCGCCTGTGGTGGACAGCACGACCGATGTGCGCCTGAAGACCCTCCGGTTGACGCAGGGCGATTCGGTTTTGCTGCGCGATTACGACCATTTCGCATTCGATTCAGCCAGTATTTTGCCGTTGCTGAACGACAACAACATGGATTTTCTGGATACTTTAGCCGCCATCCTTAAAGCGGATTCCAACCAGATGCTGACCATCACTGGTCTGTATCGCCCTTCTGAAAAAGACGCCAAGCCTGGTTTTTTTGAAAACATTGGCAACGCCCGTGCCGACGCCGTGAGAAGGTTGCTGGTGCAACGTGGGATCCGGGAAGGGCGCATTACGCTGGACAATACCGCTGCGCGGGATGAACGCCTGTCGGAACCCCTGCGCTTCGACCTGTATCGGAATCAGGGCCGTCCGGATGAATTTGACCGGGTACAATTTACCTTTGCCAACATGACTTTTTCGGATGCCAACTTTGCTTTTGGTTCCGATGAATTCCGCCCCGGCGAACCTTTTGTGCTGTATGCAGATTCGGTAAAAACTTACCTGACGCTGCATACCGACAAAAAAATGACCATCATCGGGCATACCGACAACATCGGCACCAATAAATTCAATACGAACCTGGGGTTGCGCCGCGCCGAAAGCGCCCGCAAGTATTTTATGGAACTGGGAGTCGTTAATAAAATCCGGATCGAATCGAAAGGGGAGGGGCGCCCCGTGGCGACCAACAAAACCGAAGAAGGCCGGCAGAAGAACCGAAGGGTGAATTTTGTACTCGAGTAATGGGGTAGGGGGTAGGTATTGGTTATTGGTTATCGGTTATTGGTGGCGTACGGGATGTTTTAAGCAATGGAATCATGATCAGTTTGCCCTCTACCAATAACAAGTAACCATTAACAACCAAGGGACGACAAAACAACACTAATAACCAATAACCAATAACAAGTAACCATTAACAACCAAGGGACGACAAAACAGCACTAATAACCAATAACCAATAACCATTAACCACCCCACCAGCACTAATAACCAATAACCAATAACAAGTAACCATCTAATCTATGGATATCAATAACTTCTTCAGCGGATTTCAGACCCAGGACAGCTACGCGATCCTGTTCATCACGCTGATTGCCTTTTTGCTGGGCTTGCTCACAGCTTACCTGCTGCGCGGCGGGAAAATCGCAGAGCTGAAAAAACAAATTGAAGAACTGAAAAAACGCGTGACCGAACTGGAGGCGCAACTCGCCGGCGCGCAGGAGCAACTCGACCTGAAAGACGCGGATCTGAAACGCGCGCAGTTTGAGCAGCGGGAGGCGGAAGCCAGGGCGCAACGCCTGGAGGACGAAAAAAACAACCGGTATGCGGAAGAACTGGCGCTGAATACGGAAATCGAACGCCTGCGCAATGCCAGTAAAACCCAGTTGGCTACGATCGAACAACTGAATGCGCAAATTGCGCACCTGCAGGTGAACAATGAAGAACTGCTGGGCGCGTTAGCCGTGACGGCGCCGATGCCGGAGGCTGAAATGGAAGTTTCGGGCTCCGTTGCGCCAGCAACGCCGGAAGTTATCGTGGTCGCTGATGACCTCGCCTGGCAGCGCTTAGATGCGCTGGAAGCCAAACTTACGCAATTGGAAGCGGAAAACCACGCCTTGCAGGCTGCCATGCAAACCCTGCAAACGGCTAGGGAGGAAGCCGTCGCCGCCGCGCCCCTGATGGCCGTTTCGGACGACGACGAACCGGAGCCAGAATTCTTTTTTGTACCGGGTGGCAAAGACGTGCTCCGCGAAAGGATTGAAGTGGACGCCCTGCCGGTAGAAAAAGACGACCTTACCCTCATTGTCGGAGTCGGGCCTTTTTTAGAGAAAAAACTGAACGAACTGGACATTTATACCTTCGAACAAATCAGTTTGTTTGATTCGGAAGACATTACCCGCGTGACCCGCGACATCGGCTATTTTGCCGGCCGCATCGAACGCGACGACTGGATCGGACAAGCTGCCCGCCTGCACCGCCTGAAAACGGAACACCCCGAAGCGCTCAGACCCGCTGCCGGCCCGGATGTTTCCAACCTGCAACTCATTGAAGGCATTGGCCCGAAAATAGAAGCCCTCCTCAAAGCCGGCGGCATCTCCACGCTGAACGACTTAGCCGACGCACAGATGGAGCGCCTTTGGGAAATCATGGACTCAGCCGGCGAAGCCTACCGCATCCACGATCCCGAAACCTGGGCCACTCAGGCGCGTTTAGCCGTGCGCGGCGAATGGGAGTTGCTGCGGGAATACCAGGGAGAGTTGAAAGGGGGACGGAATGTTGGAGATTAAAGGGATTTGAAGATGAGTTGATTTGAAAATTTGAAGATTGGTGCGGCTTCTGCCCCGGTTTGGTAAGCCTCTAAGGCTTGCTAAACCTGATGAAGTAATCACTTCGGATTAGGGTTCGAATGGCGAGTAATGAAAGAACATACCGATCCACGAATCGCAATAGAAAAAATCATGCTTTTTTAGTACGCTCAATGGACCAACTGCCAAGGATTTTTATTGCCTATGCCCGTAAAGATGCAGCCCTGCTGGAAGAGTTGCGCATCCACCTGCACCCCCTCGAACGCACCAAACGCGCCATCATCTGGTACGACGGCAACATTGAACCGGGCGCAGTTTGGGAAGACGCCATCAAAGAAAACCTGCACGCGGCAGATCTCATCCTATTGCTGGTGAGCGCCGACGCCATTGCTTCCGATTATTTTTATGAAAAAGAAATGGCCGACGCCCTGGAACGCCACGAACGGGGCGAAGCAAGGGTTGTGCCCCTCATCATAAAGCCCTGCGCCTGGAAAGCGACCCCTTTAGCCAGGCTCCAGGCCTTACCCAAAGATGCAAAACCGGTTTCCTCCTGGAATGACCGCGACGAGGCGTGGAATGATGCGGTTGAGGCTGTGCTGGTGCTTATTGAAGAGCGGGACATGAAGATATTAAGGGAAAAAGAGGCTGAGGAAAAACAGCGTCGCGAGGGAGAAGAAGCTGAAGAAAAACGGCGTCGTGAAGAAGTCGTTCGCCGGGAAAAGGAGGTGGAAGAAACGATCCAGACCGAAGAAGCCAAGCGTCATTTGCTCGACCCTTTCCACGGCCTCATGATTCCCATCAAAGGCGGTGTCTTTCAAATGGGCGACGAGCACACCGATCTCGGGGATCTCTGTACCCCAGTTCATGAAGTAATGCTTAATGACTTCTACCTTTGCAAGCACCCGGTCACGCAGGCACAATGGCGTACGATCATGGGTGCTGATCCTCTAAATTTGTACTTCAAAGGCTGCGACGACTGTCCAGTGGAGGGAGTTAGTTGGAACGACGTACAGGAGTTCGTTAAAAAACTCAATAAAAAAACCGGCAGACATTATCGGTTGCCCACCGAAGCAGAATGGGAATACGCAGCCCGAGGTGGTCGTGCTTCCAACAAGACAAAGTATGCCGGAAGCGATAAAATAGAAGAAGTGGCCTGGTACAAGGGTAATTCTGGCGGCAGAACGCAGCCCGTAATGCAGAAAAAAGCAAATGAACTTGGCCTCTACGACATGGGCGGAAATGTATCGGAGAGGTGCGAGGATGTATGGAATAAAAACTATCAAGGCGCCCCAACCGATGGCAGTGCCTTGATGACTGGCATTGATCAGAGTATCCATGTGCTTCGAGGCGGATCCATAAAGAGCGGTGCTGAAATTTGTGGGGTCGCCTTACGTAGCGGGGATCTCACATTTGCCTCTGCAAGCTGTATCGGTTTTCGTCTTGCTCACCCTTTACCACTTTCACCCTTGAATCTTTATGAACGGGTGAAGGGGGACGGGGATAGATAGGAAGCACAAGGTGGAACTGCTACGGGCGTGGAGAAAAAGTGAGTAAAGAATAATAAAATATTGATTACAACCTAAATTAGGTTATTGACTATTTAAAAACGAGGCCTTCACGATTTGTAGTCACGCTGCTTTGCGTCCTTTGGTGCGCCCTTGGCGAACTTTGCGGTTAATTTTCTTACAGGAAAGCCCGCCGGTAAAGCGGGAGAACTCAAGGCTATTGGTTCAGCACCTAATCGGCTTCATTCCATTGATGGCGGCGAGCCGAACAACTCGGTCAATTCCAGCGTAAAATCAGGAAAAATAAGAGACGGCATGGCCTCATCATTGACAAAAATGAGGGGGCGTCCGTAAGTTCCATTTTCTTCCATATTGTAGCGGCTCAGGGTTTCGTGGGTAGGATCCACAATCCAGTATTCGCGCACACCCGACTCGGCGTAGAGGTTTTTTTTAAGTTTCAATTCGCGGGAGGAGTTTCCGGGAGAAAGGATTTCAACCACCAGATCGGGCGCGCCGAGGCAGCCGCGTTCATCCAGTTTTTCCAAATCACAGATGATACAGAGGTCGGGCTGCACCACGGTATAAATGTCTTTGTCTGCTTTCAGCGATTTTTTTCGATCGTACAGCCGCACGTCGAAAGGCGCTGCGTAGGCTTCGCAACGACGACCTTTGAAGTGATTGTCAAAGGCTACCGTCAGTTTCCAGGAAAGTTTTTGATGGGTGCGGCTGGGCGCCGCCAACGGCAGAATTTTTCCTTTGATGATTTCCAGAGCCTGTTCAAACTTCCAGGTCAGGTAGTCAGCGTAGGTATACGTACCGTTGGGGTCGAGTTGAGACAGACTGGTAATGGGCGCCATAACTTTCTATTTATGCCTCGCACCACAAGGTGCGAATCCGTTTTTGTCATATTGAGCGCTGTTGTCTCCCGATCTCAAGTCCAAGAAACCTGGCAGCGCGAAGTATCCTTGTAAAAATAACGCTTTTTTACCACAATTCAGTTTCAGCGTATCGAAACAATGGCTGTTTTGACACGCCAATATTACCATGTACATGAATGAGTATTTGAAGAACTGAGTATTTGAGTATTTGAGGAGCTGGATATTCGAGGAAACGAAACCTTTGTCGGGAAGTATCGAATACTCAACTCCTCAAATACTCAAATACTCAATCCCCTTTCACCACCCGAATCACCTTCACCCCATCTTCCGTTCTGATTTTTAATAAATAAAGCCCACCAGGCAGGTTGTTTTCGCTCAACACTTCAAAGCGATGCAAACCCGCTTGCAGCTGCTCTTTTGCTTCAACCTGGATCAACTGGCCATTGGTGCTGTACAATTCCACCGCAACCGGGGAAGCTGCCGACAGCTCCACCTCTACCGAAAGCCCTTGCGAAAACGGGTTGGGAAAAGCGCGCGCAGCCGATAGCAAACCATCGCCCTCCGCGTGGGTATTCGTGAAACACTGGGTTTGCACCACTATCGTGTCGTAGACGCTGGTGGCAAAGCCGCAGAAAGAGCGCAGCCGGATTTCGTAAGCCGTGCAAGCCGCGAGGTCTTCAATGAGGTAATTCATATCCAAATTGGCGAAAGTTTCCCAGGTTATTGCGCCAAACGGCCGATAGCTGACCTCGAAGGCAATGAAATTGTTTGGCCCCGACCAATTGAGCCCAATGCTATTGAAGGTGCTGTCCGTGAAGATGTTGTAAGGCTGGATGCAGGGAATTGCCGGCTCAAAAAACGCAGTAATGGTTGCGTCGTTGGTCAGGCTGAACTCAATCAGTTGGGTGAATTCATCCGGCGTAAACACGATGCCATCAATTTCCCAATGGTCAAAAATCTGATCCGCATTGGGCAACGCTTCACAGGTGATGCCGATTCCGCCGAAATAAGTGGCCGAATAAGGGTAAGAATACAGCGCGGTCGTATTGAATTTAACCCGCCCCGTGCCTGCGGGCATCACATCCACTTCAATGGTATAAGGCCCGGTGATGCCTTCATCTTCGTAACAATCTACGATTTGTTCGGCCAGCAGCGTACACTTGCCTTCTACTTGCGAGCGCATGTATGCGAGATTTTCCTGCCACTCTTGCATGCTGCCACCCCAGCGGTCAATCTGCCGCGGCATTTCCGGCGTAATGATTGCAATCAGGCTGTCTAAATGACTCAGGGTGAAATCGCAGTTCAGCAGCGTGTTCATCAAATCGGCGTAGCGGTTGACGTATTGCTGTACAAATTCGGGGTTATCGAAAAATTTCTTCCACATGCCGGTATGCGCAATGCCGGGGTCGTTTGCAAAAAAATCTTCCACATTGCAGGGCGAGTTTTCAAACGTGGTTGTAGACAACCCGGTGTAGTTTTGCCCAAGATCGCAGATGTTGTCCATATCCCAGAGCGCATAACGCCAGGGCACCCCGGCGCCTTCCGTGCCGCGCCACCACATGGTATTCCAGTTCAGCCAGTCTGAATTGACTAAAAAAGTATTGAGGATGAAATAGTCAATGAAACTGCTGATGCTGATTTGGCTTTTTACATATTCATAATTGGCGGGATCGTTGATGTCGTTGTTCAGGATGAAGTCGTATATGTCATACCAGGGCTGTGGACTGCCGTTTTCCACGTCCATACCGCCCCAAAACTTGAGCATATCCACGTTTTTTTCGCCCTGATCGTAGTAGAAATTGGTGTAATCGGTATCCACCCGTTCGCGGCATTCATACAACCCCCAATATTCGCCGTTGATGTAAACGATGCAATGCTGGAGGCGCCGAAAATCGAGGTCGAGTTGCCCTTTTTCGGAAAGCGTATGCGCAAAAGCATCCCGGATATGCGTGGAAGGGATGCCGTCGAATACGCCCCCGGGGTAGTTGTCAGAAGCGCCTGCTTTCAGGATGATGACATCGAATTCATTGCGTGGGGTCGTTTCAAAAATTTTGTATTCGATGTTGTTGTCGTAACCATATTCATCGCGGGCATAAAAGCGCATCCCTTTTTGGTCATATGCCCAGGAATCATTGCCATGGCCGCGGATATCGCCCTGAAGTTCAAAGCGCAACACCCCGTCTTCGAAGTACTCGATGTAGTTGCTGATCTCGCCGCCAAAGCCCGAAAACAGGTCGTCGAAATCGCGGGAAGCCAGTGAGACCACGGGCATGGTATGGGTTTCGTCAATGAAATAAGTATTGGTTTCGCTGAAGGACGGCAGGATCGCCGAATCATTGCTAAACGTGCGGGCCCGGATAACGGTGGTTTTGTCTAAGGTGATGGGGCCGGTATATTCGGCGGAAGCCGCGCTTGGCTGGCCGCCGTCTGTGGTGTAGCGCACCCTGAAACCAGGCAATGGGTTTTGGATGACGACCTGGATCATGCCCGAAGACGGATAATAAAATCCGGGATCTGTTGTGATGACCGGTTTTGGCGCATAAGAGACGTAATCCGTTGCGGGATTATTCGATTGGCCCGGCGTTGGGTCAGCGTAAATGGCCCAGATGTTGGAACCGTCCGTTTTGCGCCCACGGGAGTGGTTACTTTGCGTAGGAGCCGTCATCTCAATAGCACTGACGACATTGCCGGCAGCGTCGCTCAACACGATGGATTCTTGCTTGGTTTGAGTGAGCTTAAAGCTGGTATGCACGTTTTGACCAACGACCAGATCCCGATCGCTGCAAAAAACGACCCGAAAGCCACCCGCCGGAATGCTGATGTTGGGAAACTGGTATTTTTCAGGATCATCAGGGTCATCACTCAGGTACCAGCCTTCAAGATTTACGGCGGCTGCGCCGGTATTGTGCAGTTCCACCCAGTCTTCGAAATCGCCGAAGTTGTCGGCAAAATTACTTTTATTGGAAGCGGAAAACTCATTGATGACGACCTGAGCGGGTACATGGATTGCAAAAAGAAAGGAGAGTGCGCTAAGAAGTAGGTGTTTTTTCATGTTGAAAAGGTTGTTGATTTTACCATAAAGTCAAACAGTAGAGGAACAACAGGCTTATTCTGCTGCTCAGGAACGCCGCAATAATAAAAATCCTCACGCCGAAAACATGAACTCATTATTGCGATGTTCCTTTTATAATCTTCAAAGCCGGTTCAATAGTTTTTTCCCAGGCTTTTCGGAGGTCTTCGTTCCATTTTTCATCGTGTTCGGCTGCGGTGTTGATTAGTTGTGCGATGAAAACTTCGTAATGCTGCGCCTGTAACCCACTGTGTTTGGGCGATTGCAAGATGCGTTCCATGAAATTGCGGTTCCCGTCTGATTCCAAAAGCAGCAGCACCGCGTTTTGCAACATCCGGTGCTGGTCCGTGTGCCCGCTGAACAGGGATTGCACTTCCGGTAGCACACTGAACAGGTTTTCATAAAATTGGGCGATGAAGTTCCCATTGCTCAGCAAACAACGCTGGTAACTGTCTTTCACTTTCAGCAACCAGGTTTTTTCGTTTACCTGAATGGCGTCAATGGCGCGCAGGGCAGTTTTTAAATCTTCGTACCGCTTCTCCGGTGATTCCTGTAACATTTTGGCAAGGATTCGTTTCATGACCGGGTACTCGTTGAGCAAACTCAATTTTTCCTGCCTGAACCGGGCATTGCCGAAAAACGCATTTCGGGCATTGATGATTTTTGGGATGTTTTCACCGTCAAACAGGCGCTTCCCGGTCAACATTTCATAAGCAAGCACCGCTATTGAAAACTGGTCGGAGCGCTCTTCGCCCTGGGCATCGAAGTGGTCGCCGCCGTCGCTTGCCGCTAATTTTTCAGGACTGAGGTAGGCGCAATCCTGGAGTACTTTTTCTAAGTTTCGGTCGGCTTTCCCGGATTTGATGACCTCAAAAGGAGACAGCACCGGGTATCCTTCTTCGTCAATCTGAATTTTGGAGGGGCGGATGGTCGTGTGCCGCACTTTGCGGTGGCGAATGTAATCAAGGGTATCTCCCAACTGGCAGATCAATTCTTTGGTGCGCCCCAGCGGAATGGCGCCCGACCCCTGAATGAGCTTATCGAGGCTGATGCCGTCTACGAATTCCGTGATGATGCAAAGCGGGTAGCTGTCAAAATACACATCAAAAATTTTGATGATGCCCCGGTGTTTGAACCGCGTCACTTTTTCTACCTCGGCCTCCGCGCGTTTGAGCTCTGAGGTTTGTACTTTCAAAACTTTGATGGCAACAATGCGGCCTGAAAATTCGTCTTTCCCTTTGAAAATCATTCCGGTAGCGCCTTCTCCGACTTTTTCCTGCACTTTGTATTTGCCCAGCAGCTTGTTTTCCAGCAATTGTTCGATGTTTTGCTCCAGGCCCCCCGACAGGTAAGTAGGTGATACGTAATTGCGTGCGACCTCCCGGCAATCTTTGAATAATGTCAGTAAATCAAAATTGATCTTGTTTTCTACATGTCTTTCGCCTTCCGGCAAAAGTCCCCGAAGCTTTTCACTTTCCAATTGGTGAAACCGCGCCGATATAGCGAACCAGTCTTCCTGATATTTGACAGAAAGGTCATTCAGTAAACTGCCTAATTTGTCCAGCGCCTGCTTGGTTTCCCCGTCTGCAAGGAGCCGGTCTATGGTTTTATCCATGGACTTTGGTGCTTTTGTTGTGTTGTGAATGGCGCCGAATTATTTGCAAAGGGAAAGATCGGGAAAAGCAAAATATCCGGCACATAAATGTAGGGATTTCGCCGGATGTATGACGATTATTTTGGTGGACGGGAGACGGGGAGGTGGAGAGCGGAAGACGGTAGGGGCGACCCTTGCGGTCGCCCAGTAGACGATGCGCGATGGACGGGCAGGGTAGCCTCACCTTATTCAGTCATTTGCCTGTTATCACTTATAATCCACTGTTCGGTCTGCATCCATATCCTTCAACCCCTCTTCAATATCAGAGTGTTCTTCCGGGGAAAGCGTGGTCGCCCAATCTACGTATCCTTGTTTGGCAAGCAATTGCTCGATAAAGGACAACAATTCTTCATTTTCTAATTGAGCGATCGAAGCAATGGCATTCAACTTCCGGCCTGCAATGGTTTGCATAGATCGTTTTTTTGCATTTATGTGTAAGGTCTTTACGCAACAGCAAATCCGGAGTGTTCACGCATTAAAGGATGTTGAAGTCCCAGTACAATATCAGATTTTGGAATCCCGCGATCAATTAATTCCTGGGCAATCAACAGGTCTGTGTTGTTTACCTGAATCCAGACTTTGCCATCCCGAATGTCAAAATGAAAGACTGGAAATTGGATATACTGATCGTTTTCCCACCCAATGGTAAACAACTGATAATGATCTCGTTTTCGGTCTGTAATGACCTGATTTTCAGGCATACTTTGCCCTTGCGACATCTGTGTCGCATATTCTTCGAGCAGGCTCTCGATAATTTCCTGATACTTTTTTACCTTATCCATAGCGCGATTTCAGGAATGCTTAACTTATAAACCAAAATTTTCATGTCAATCTTTTGTGCAGAACGACGAATGACTTCGAAAGACCAAAGATAATTGAAAACAGGTTCCGGAACAGCCAGAATCAATTCATACCTACTGTCAAGCATCTCCAAGCCAGTTTGATAATCAAGATATTGCCCAAGTGCTTTGTGGAATTCATGCAACGAACTTTCCTCTAAAAAACTCTTTACTTCAACGGCTATTTTTTCTGTCCCTTTTTCGGCAGTCAAAACCCGTTCGGCAGCAAGGTCGACCGGATAATTAATCCCCTTTTCTGGTCGTATATAAAAAGGATCGTCTGTTATTTGCCTCCATCTGCCTCCAGCGCTGCACGTACCAGATTATGGTATTTATCTCTTGCCATTTGGTTGATTTCCTGCAAAGATAAGCCTTTTAGACTTCGATTTCAACTACTTCAAAGCCAATAAACCCTAATTGCAGTATCTTATGCATTCAGAGCCCTCTGGACCCCGACCATCTCATAAGGGCTGAAAATTTTCAGCCTTAACCGTCGCAATCCTTCCTAAAGCTGGAATTGACTCATCACCTCAACAGAGCCGCAATTCTTTTACGCCGAACCGAAGTCGCAATCCTTCCTAAAGCTGGAATTGACTCATCACAAGTGAGGGCGAACTTGAACTACTGCACAAGACAGTCGCAATCCTTCCTAAAGCTGGAATTGACTCATCACTTTGGAATCCCCAAAATGACAATCTATGTTGGGGACCAGTCGCAA
>JBJXFD010000407.1:0-8493 GCA_046153985.1 Saprospiraceae bacterium | reverse complement strand
TCTGGCTTAGCGTCCTTGGCGAGACCTTTGCGAACTTTGCGGGAAATTTTGTTCCCGAAAAGGTAACACCTTTTTAGAAAGGTGTCACCTTGAGCTTCATGTTACGGCTTCGCCTGCTTCAGCGTTTTATCCAACCAATCAAAAAAGACGCGCTGCCAAAGCACGCTGTTTTGTGGTTTTGTCACCCAGTGGCCTTCTTCCGGGAAGTAAAGGAATTTACTCGGAATGCCCTGTAATTGAGCGGCCTGGAAAGCCTGAATGCCTTCGCCGATCGGCACCCGAAAGTCTTTTTCGTTGTGAATGACTAAGATGGGAGTATCCCAGTTTTGTACGTAGTTGTGCGGGGAATCGGTTTTGTAGCTTTCCGGCGTCTTTTCCTTCCAGTAAGCGCCCTCCATATCGTGGTTTGCAAAAAATAATTCTTCCGTTGTGCCGTACCAGCTCTCTAAGTTGAACGTACCGCAATGCGAAATAAAGCTTTTGAAGCGCTTGTTGTGGTTGCCCGCTAACCAATAAACGGAATACCCGCCAAAGCTGGCGCCCACCGCGCCGAGGCGGTTTTCATCCACATAAGGTTCTGTTTTCACTGCGTCAACCGCGCTGAGCAAATCCTGCATGGCCTGACCGCCCCAATCGCCGCTGATCTGGTCGTTCCATTCCTGTCCGAACGAAGGCAAACCTCGCCGGTTGGGCGCAATGACGATGTAGTCGTTGGCCGCCATCAACTGGAAGTTCCATCGGTAAGAAAAAAATTGGCTTACCGCCGATTGGGGCCCGCCCTGGCAATAAAGCAGCGCTGGATATTTTTTAGCCGGATCGAAATCAGGCGGATAAATCACCCACACAAGCATGTCTTTGCCATCGGTGGTTTTTACGGTACGCGATTCAACTTTGCCCATTTTGACACCCGCGAGCTGTTCTTTGTTGGTAAACGTGAGTTGGGTCTCCTGGCCGGTTGCGAGGTCTATCCGATACAGCTCCACCGGTTGCGACATGGACATGCGGCTACCCACCAAAGTCTGCGGGCCGGTGACGCTGAACGCCGTGTAATCGTGCTGGCCTTTGGTGAGGACGCGCACTTTTTTGGTGGCTACGTCTAAAGCAAATAACTGGTAAGTTGCTTTGGCGCCTCCGAGGAAAAACAGGGTTTTGCCGTCCTTTGACCACTGCGGGTGGTTGGCCGACATATCTAAGCCAACGGTTAGTTCTTCGCGTTTTTTGGTTTGAAAATCGTAAACAAAAATCCGGCTGCGATCCGCTTCAAATCCGGCGCGTGCCATACTGTTCCAGGCGATCCAACGACCATCCGGCGAAATGACCGGTTCCTGATCGTAGCCCGGCATGCCTTCCGACAGGTTCGTCGTGGTTGCATTGGCGATGTCGTACCAATAAATGTCGGAATTGGTGCTTTGCGCGGCTTCCGTGCCCGATTCTTTTTTGCAGGTGTAGGCGATGAAGCGCCCATCCCGGCTCCAGTTGATTTGCTCCATGCCTCCGAAGGGCTGCACCGGCGAGTCGAACGCTTCGTTCATGATGTTGACGGCTTTGCCGGTCAGTTTGCCGTCTTCATAAGCAGCGTAGAAGATATTGCTATACTGAAAATCGTGCCAACTGTCCCAATGCCGGTACATCAGGTTGTCCATGATGCGGGCATCGGCTAAAGGCAGGTCGGGATAAAGGTCATTCACCGTTTTGTCGAGTTTTACATCGCGGATGAACAGGAGGTGTTTGCCGGAAGGCGAATAGCGAAAGCCGCCCATATCTTCGTTCGATACCTGGCGCTGGTCGGTGCCGTCAGGGTTCATTTCCCAAAGTTTTCCTCCGCGCAAAAAACCGATTTTTTTGCCGTCCGGGCGGTAAACTGCATTGGCCTCACTGCCATCGAAAGCTGTTATTTTGCGCGATTGCCCGCCCGCTACCGGAACGACGTACAAATCGCGGTTGCCTTTGTTGGCAGCTAATTCGTAAAAGGTGACGCCGTACAGGGCATTTTGCCCGTCGGGGGAAACGTCGTCTAAGGATACGCGGCCCAGTTCCCAGAGTTTTTCCGGGGTCAGGCGATCGGTTTGGGCAGTTGCTGCGATCGAACTGGCCAGTAGAACGAGTACGAAATAGAAAAATTTACGCATCATTGATTTGAGTTTTTTACTGGAAGAATTTTTGGTTGAGAAGGGTTCAGAGCTTGTTGGGAATTTCTGAACAAGCTCTGAATAATGCAGGTGTAAAGTTCCAAAAATTTGGCACTTACACCTAATTTGTGTATATTTGCTACAATGTGTTTTCACTTAATGAAAAGTGCAATGACAAGACTTATTTTGGAAATTTCGAATCAAAGCGATCTTGAAATGCTTCTGCCACTGCTAAAGCAACTGAAGATCAAATATTCCAATATAGATCCTCTTCTGGTTAATCAAGAAGAACTCGAAGAAGCCATTGCTGCTGTAAGCAAGGGTTGTGACATGGGTAGCTTCGGTGATGCGCTTGAATACCAGATTAATACGCGTAGGGAACGCTCTTTACCTTTTCGTGACTAGTACTTACCATGCAATTACTGGATTCCAATATGATGCACTTATTGCTGCTACTGCTCTGGTAATGGGAGTTGACCTTATCACAAGAAACACAATGGATTTCTCAGGGATATCAGGTTTAAATGTGATCAATCCAATTCCACATACAATTTAATGAACTGTGTAAAAAAATAGAGTTGGCGAATGATACATCTTCGCCAACCCTATTTTATACCATCAATTCACCATCCTGATCTTCTGGCTATAAACATGCCGTCCGGCCTGGATGCTGTAAACGTAAATGCCAGCGGCTAAGCGCGCCTGCGGGTTGCGGAAACTGACCCGATGCTCGCCGGGCATCTGGTAGCCGTCGGACAAGGTCGTAACCGGCTTGCCGAGAATATCAAAAATCCGAACCGTAACCGGCATCGCTTCCGGCAGCGTGTATTGGATGATCACTTCACCCTGCCCATACAGCGCTTTGTGCTGCACCGCTGGAGCGGTCACATAATTCACAGCCGTAGCATTGCACGTAAGCCCCAATTCAGGCAGGCGGTTGTAAGTATCGCCCAGAACGTCGTCAATCAGCGTTGGATCGAGGCATAGCCATTGTTCCAGCACGGTCGCATAGATGCGCCGGAAATCCACGTCGAATTGCAGGTTACCATCGTTGTCCAAGTTGTCCAGATCGGGCAAAGACCCCGCAAAACCATTGCCGTTCAGGCCCTCGCCAAACATCAGCATCGGAGCGGCAGCGCCGTGGTCCGTGCCACCGGAAGCGTTTTGTTCCGGGCGGCGACCAAACTCGGAAATGGTCATGCACAGCACGTCTTTTGCAAAATCGCCTACCGCCAGGTCATCATAAAATGCTTTTACGTTGGATGCCAGGCTGTTCAACAGATTGGGATGGTTGTTGCTCTGAGCCGCGTGCGTGTCGAAGCCGTCGAGGGTTACCATATAGAATTTGGTTCCCAGTGACCCTTTGATGAGCCGGGCCACAATGGCCAATTGCCGGCCCAGGTCGTCGGTGTAAGCAGCTGCATTGGTGCTGGCATTGTAAGCCACCGAAATTGCTTCCGCATACCGGAATGTGTTGTTTGCGACTGCCCGAATATACCCCAATTGCTCACCGTAGTAGCAATCTGGCACATCGTTCACGTCGTAAAGGCTGCCGGTTTGCGCAATTTCGTACAACAAATTCGGGTCACTCACCGCCAAGCCCATGCTGTCCATGTCTTCGTTGTCTAACAACAGGTTGCCACTGCCTTCAATTTGAATGGCGGGCGGCACCAAAGGCGGATTGTTAATGAAATCGGGGTATTGCGCATCTAACAGGCGGCCCAGCCAGCCGGATTGCCAAACCTCATTGGAATCGCTGGCCGAAGCCCAGATGTCGGAAGACCGGAAATGTGAGAGGTTTTGATCCGGGTAGCCCACGTTGTTCACCACTTTCATCTGGCCGTCGAGCCACATATTTTGCAGCGGCTGCATGGTATTCGGCATGGCCAGTTCAGCGCTCAACCCGATGAGTTGATTCTGTGGAATGGCAATGGTGGGGCGGTTCGCCTGGTAAGTCCCGTAATCGAAAACGGGAACAATCATGTTCAGTCCGTCGTTGCCGCCTTTGAGCCGGATGAGCACTAAGATGCGGTCGGTGGTCGTATTGCTCAGCGCCCAGGCCAAAGGGGATGACGCCATTGCCCTAACGGGCAGGTTGTTGAGAAAAATGGCGGCGCCGCCCGCTACGCCGATGTTGCGCAGAAAACTGCGCCGGCTCCAGTTGCGGTGGTCTTTTTCGTGCTCGGCGCCGTGTTCGAGGGCGCTGCCTTTCCGCAACTTTGATTCGTGAACAGGTTTATGTTGATCACTCATTGGATGTCTTTTTTAAGATGGTCAATCTTCAAATTTTGGCAATCGTGGCTCGCCGAACTGGAGTTCAGCGGTACAAGATTACATCAACTGAAATTCGGGCAACCGCGAGAGATTGCGCAGCAACAAAGCCGTTTGAGCCGGCGCCGTAGGCCAATCTAAATTCCACAAGCCATTGTCGTAGTAATTCTGCGGAACTTCCCACTTAAACGCAGCGACGGCGCGTACATAGGCTTCGTCAGAATACAGGCCGTTCGGAGTGTAAAAATCGGCAATGGCGCGTGCCACCACTTCCGGATCGGTCGAATTCCCGCTCAGGGTTTTGGCTAAATTGACCAGCACCTGCGGGAAGTTTTCGTACATTCCGTACAGGTACGCATCGCAGGCTAACCAGCGCCCGGTGAGCGAGCTGCTGTCTATCCACTCCCGGTTGCCGGGCCACCCGGCCACGTCGGTTGGATTGAACAGTTCCTGACCCAGGTTGTAAATCAGGTAAGTGCTCACTTCAATGATTTCATCGTTGAAGGTGTTGCCGCTTTCGCGAATCAGGTTGAGCATCAGTTCAGTCGGGCTTTTCACTTCCGCGCCAATGACAAATTCATCGAAAAAGTGTTCGCTCCGGAACAGTTGCCGCAGCACCGGCGCCAATTCCCAGTTGTTGTTTTTAAAGGTGGTCGCTAACTCAGCAACGATCTCTTCTTTCACTTCAGGATGCACAAACGTACGGTAGAGCTTAGCGCAAATGTGGTGGGCGATTTCATCGTCCCGTTGGGTGAACAGGATATTGTGTACCTCGTCGTAACCCCAGTTACCGGTTTGGCCAAAAATGGTTTTGTTGCCGTTGTCATGCAGAAAAGGCACGTAAGGAATTGGTGCGCAGGCCACAGTAAAACCGTTCCAGCCGGTCAGAGCGCGGGCGGTATTGACAATGTCTTCCTGCGTGTAGCCATTGTCCTGGCCAAGGGTAAACAATTCGTACAATTCGCGGGCATAGTTTTCATTTGGACTGAAAAGCGTGTTTTGAACGCCATTTAAAAAAATCAACATGGCGGGCGTTTTGCCCATTTCATAAACGAATGTTTTGTAATTGCCAAGCGCGTGGGTTTGCAGCAGGGTATGGTATTGGTACAGGTAGGAAGGACATACATAGGTTTCGTACCGGGCAACTAAATGGTTTGACCAAAAAAGCGCCATCTTTTCACGCAAGCCGTTGGCGATCATGTCCTTTACCCAATCGGTAACGTAGGCAATCAATTGTTCCTGAGTCTGTTGTCCGAAATCCGTGTAATCGTTGATGTCCCAATCTGCCCAAACGGGCGGCGGTGTTGGCGGCAAGGCAATGGCCGCATCAATAAGGCTGTCTACCAAAGCCACCGGGTTTTGGGCCAGTGCGGCCTCCACTTCCTGTGGCGTAGCGCCAAAGCCTAAGCGGCGATACAGGTGTAGCGCCCGTTGCCGGTTCCAGGGCATTGCTGCCGAAGGCACATAAGGCGCCAGGGTACCGGTTGCACAGTTAACTGTTACCATAATGTATAAAGGTTTTTGTACGGCAAGTTAACGAATACGTTTGGGCAATTCGGATATTTCCGACCGATAAAGGATAGTTTTATATTAAAATTAACATTGGCAAGTTTGCCCTTTATTCACAAAGGGATATTTCCATGCTTTTTCCTCGGCCTATGCGCCACCTTGTTTTCCAACATGGCAAAAGATTTAATCAGCTTGCGACGCGAGTCTTTCGGATCAATGACCTCGTCAATGAAGCCGCGTTGGGCAGCGCGGTAGGGGTGCGCGAAGGTTTCCTGATATTCCTGTTCTTTTTCCACCAGCATGGCCGCAGGGTCGGCAGCTTCCTGGATTTCTTTTTTGAAAATGATCTCCGAAGCACCTTTTGCGCCCATCACGGCGATTTGTGCAGTCGGCCAGGCGAAGTTCATGTCGGCGCCGATGTGTTTGGAATTCATCACGTCGTAAGCGCCGCCGTAAGCTTTGCGGGTGATCAACGTTACGCGGGGCACGGTGGCTTCGCTGAACGCATACAACAATTTTGCGCCATTGGTGATGATGCCGTTCCATTCCTGATCCGTTCCGGGCAAAAAGCCAGGCACATCCACCAAAACCAGCAGCGGGATGTTGAAACAATCGCAAAAACGCACAAAACGCGCCCCTTTGCGGGAACTGTTCACGTCCAATACGCCGGCCAGACTTATCGGCTGATTTCCAACAATGCCAATGCTGCGACCGCCGAGCCGGGCAAATCCCACCACAATATTTTCTGCAAAGTCGCTGTGGACTTCAAAAAAAGAGCTTTCGTCTACGATGCCTTCAATGACTTCGCGCATGTCGTACGGCTGGTTGGCGTTCTCCGGGATCAGGTCGCGGAGGTGCTCACGGTATTCATCGCCGGGTTCAAAAGGCAGCATTGGAGTCGTGCCTTCGCAGTTTTGAGGCAGGTAGGAAAGCAGTTGTTTGATCTTGTTGATACAATCGAGGTCGTTGGCTGCAATGAAATGCGTCACGCCCGATTTTGTGGCGTGGGTATGTGCGCCGCCGAGTTCTTCCGAGCTAACTTCTTCGTTGGTGACGGTTTTCACGACGTTGGGACCAGTGACGAACATGTAGGAAGACTGCTCCACCATGATCGTAAAATCGGTCATCGCCGGTGAATACACTGCACCGCCTGCACAAGGGCCCATGATGGCGGAAATTTGCGGCACCACACCGGACGCCTGCACGTTGCGGTAGAAAATGTCCGCATAGCCGCCCAGCGAATTCACGCCCTCCTGGATGCGCGCACCGCCGGAGTCGTTCAACCCAATGAGCGGCACGCCATTGCGTATGGAGAGGTCCATGATTTTGCAGATTTTTTCGGCATGGGTTTCGGAAAGCGAGCCGCCAAAAACCGTAAAATCCTGGGCAAACACATAAACCAGTCGGCCATTGACGGTACCATAACCAGTCACCACGCCATCGCCGGGCACTTGTTGCTTTTCCATGCCAAAATCGTTGCTCCGGTGCGTCACCAGCATTCCAATTTCTTCAAACGAACCTTCATCCAATAAAAAATGGATGCGCTCGCGGGCCGTGAGTTTGCCTTTTTCGTGTTGGGAAACAATGCGCGCCTTGCCGCCGCCCAATTGGGCCTCGGCCATTTTGTCCTGAAGTTTTTTTAATTTATTGTCCATGTTGTCTGGTTGTGTTTTTTTTATCTCGTCGTGCATCGTTTCGCGGCCTATGTTTCGCGGCCTTTAGGCCGCCTAAAAACAGGGTCACGGGGCACGGCGGGCTAAAGCCCGCGAAACATAGCCCGCGAACAAGCAGCTTACTCCCTTCCTGCTTCCCTCACATACATATAAGGATAATCTTCCCAGGATTTCACCAACTTCGCCTTCACAGGATTATTGAGAATATACCGTATCGCGTGTTGAAAATGCTTTTCAGAGCGGATATAACGGTCGTAACACCCATAAGACCACAAGGTTCCCGTTCGCCCTGTTTGCTTATTTACCTCATAAGATGAGCCTCCCTTAATGTAGCCCACTACCTTATCGAGGTTCACGTAATGCTCAATTTCAAAGGATCCATCCCAGCCAACCGGCACTTGTATGGAAAAATCAACCAAAAAATGGATGTGGTTGGACATGACACAGGCCGCACAAAGATGGTAGTATTGACCGTCATATTTTTTGATTTGGTCGAATACAATTTGTGCAGCAGCGGCCTTTTTAAAAGGATGTTCCTGCACAGAATCAGCATGAAGTAGGGTCTCTAATTTTTCCTCGAATTGGAGATGCAATTCTGCCCGCGCCATGAGTTTATCTTTTAATGTGGGATTGGCTTCTATTTCGGCGAGGGCTTGTCGGCGCTCTTCCTGCAAGGCTTCCAGGATTGCGCGGGGCACAGCATCGTGGCAAGTTACCGTGACGCAGAAAGCAGCGCCAATATCCTGAAAATGAGGTTGGTTTTTGCGTTTGTAGAAGGTTTTCATTTTTGTATATTGATGTTGTAAATGTATTTGCAATTATTACGGTTTTTTGCGGCGGGCTTGTTTCGCGGGCTATGTTTCGCGGGCTTTAGCCCACCTAAAAACATGGTCACGGCGGGCTAAAGCCCG
>JBJXFD010000395.1:0-17219 GCA_046153985.1 Saprospiraceae bacterium | reverse complement strand
GGGTTGAAATTTTCAAGCCTGGCATAGATAAACGCTACGGCGAAGAAAAAGTGGTCTCGCACGATGCGAATTATATTTTGTCTACGCCAATTGAGCATTCTTCGCGGCTGCTGCAATTGAGCGAAGGCGTAGATGTAGTAGGCGTGGATGAGGCTCAGTTTTTTGACGAAGACCTCCCCGAAAACTGCCAGCGATTAGCCTTGAGGGGCATTCGCGTGATCGTCGCCGGATTGGATATGGACTACCGGGGCTTGCCTTTCGGACCGATGCCCAACCTTTTGGCAGTCTCCGAATACATCACCAAGGTACACGCCATTTGCCCCCATTGCGGCAATTTAGCGACCCACTCCTACCGCTTGGTGCAGGAAGAAGCCACAATTCTGTTGGGCGAAAAAGACCGCTACGAACCGCGTTGCCGCACCTGCTATCACATGGGGAATATTTTGGATTTGCGGACGAGGGGGAGAGAGGAGTAGTTGGCAGGGGGCAGAAGAGCAGTTGGCAGTTGGCAGAAGAGCAGTTAGCAGGAGGAGTTTCTTGAATTCGTCAAGATTGATGGCTATTCTGGGGTAGTTGGCATGGGACTAAAATCGAATTTCCCACTCTACCTGTATTTTCCGGGCATCGCCGCTGATTTGCCAGGCCGGACCATCTTTAATCAGGCGAATTGCCTCTTCGTCGCAGCCGTAGCCAAGCTTTTGCAAAACTTTAAAGTTGGATAACTTGCCGGCTGCACTTACCGTAAAGCGCAGTTTCACAACCCCCTGGATGCCTTTTTGGCGGGCAGCATCGGGGTAGCGAAGATTTTGAGCAAGGTAAGTTTGGTAAGCTTCTGTGCCAACGGAAGGCGCCGCAGTGGCCGGTGCTTTGTAAACGCCTTGCGCTTTGGATTGCTTCCTCAGAGGAGAACTGACCACCACTTCATCGAGCGCCATAGCATTTTCCTTCAGGACCACATTCACCGGGCCGGATTCGTTGACGGGCGCAATAAGAGGTTCATAGCCGGTGTAGCTAAAAACTAATCGTTTTTCACCGCCGGATAACGGCAGATTAAAATTACCTTCTATATCCGTGATCGTGCCGCGCATTGTGCCTTCCACCAAAACATTAGCGCCAATGAGCGGTTCGCCGCTGGCATCCGTGACCTTCCCAACCAGGTTGCGCAGGTTGTTGAGCTTCTTTTCTTTTGCCGATTTATCTGCGTCCGCCATGTCTTTTTTGGCTTCTTCACGGGCGCGGTTTCCTGGCATAGCCGGCGCCGCGCTTTCCGTAGCGGGCCTGTTGTAGGTGGCGATATCGCGCTCGTTATCCGATGGGACGACCGGAACTGGCGGCTCTGTAAGTTTGTCCGATGTTATGGGTTTGGTAGCGCTTTCTCCTGCCAGGGCATTATCGTCGGCATTTAACTCCTCAACTGCATAGCCTATCGCATCAGATGCAGGCGAAATGGGTACGACATCCAACGCTTTGGAGCGACGGTTGTAGCGGTAAAGTGTCGTTGGCGCAGGTGCAACGGGTTCTTCTGTACCATCAGCAGCAGGTTGTTCCAATTGAGCGATGGCCTGATCGGTTCCGGTATCCGACGGAAGACTGGCTGGAGATTCGTTTTTGCTGAGCATTTGATCTGTCGGGGTTTCCCGGAAGATCCACCAACCCATTCCTGCCAAAACCAATACGGATGCAGCAATGGCGATGGCGCGCGGCAGGAAATGCACCCCGCCCGGTCGTTTTTGGCTGCTTTTTTCCTTCAATCGGCTGCGCAGTCCGGCTAATTTCGCTTCATGATCCGCTTCGGCAAAAGCCCGGTAACCTTCCATTGCTTCCGCAAGAAAAGGATCGTCCCGCATAGCTGCATCAAGGGCGCGCTCGTCTGAAGCCCGCCCTTCTCCGCTTAACCAGCGCCGAAGTGATGTGATCATGTTTTTCAAATCCTCAAATTTTCAAATCCTCAAATCCTCAAATCCTCCCCTCTTTTCCCTTCCACACAAATCCGCAAATTCCGTCGCCCGTTCTGAATATACGAGCGCACTTTCCCCAAATCTTCCTCCAGCGCGTCTGCGATTTCCTTATAGGATTGACCGTCCATATAGAAAAGCGAAACGCACTGTTTTTGTTGAGCGGGCAGTTGTTCCATGCACTCCCGCAGCGCCTGTTCGTTCTGCTCGATGTCCAGATCGCCAATTGGATGCTGAATTTCGGCAGATTGCATAAGCGCAGGGTCGAAACTTTCCGTTTTTTGGCGATTCTTTTTCCGCAACTGCATCAGACAATAGTTGCGCAACACCGAATGCAGCCATTTGTCGAACTCCCGAATGTCGTGTTGTTTCACTTTGGTCAGCAATTCTTCAAAAACGCCCATCACGGCGTCTTCTGCCGCCTGCTCGTCCTGCAGGTATTTCAGGCAAATACCGTAAGACAGCTCTAAGTAGCGCTCGTACAACTGCCCCAAATATTCGCTCCGGTCGCTGGAGCGGTATAACTCCAGCAAATCCCGGTCGCTTTGCTCCGGCGTTTGTTTCCTGAAAATGCGCAATAGTGCCATGCTTTGCTTTGGAAGGTGCAAAGTATAAAATTATAGGACAAAAAAAAACTTAGGCGGTTTATGTAATCCGATCCAAAGCGACATCTAAAGGAAAAAATACACTACCATGATGAAAAGAATGCTCTGGCTGTTATTTACAGCTGCCCTCGTTTTACCGGCCTGGAGGATGGCCAACACCTACACCATAGAAGGAAAAGTACTGGATGAAGAAGGCCAGGAACTGATTGGCGCCAGTGTGCTCATTAAAGGCACCAGTATTGGCGTTGTGACCAACATCAACGGCCACTTTACCCTGGCTTCGCCGGACTCCTGCGCCACGATTGTCATTACTTACACTGGTTATGAACCGCTGGAAGTAAAAGCCTGCTCCGGGAAATTCGAAAAATACACCCTGAAAAGCAGGGTCACTTTAGATGAAGTGATTGTCACTAGCCCGGGGATAAAAACCGAACGAAGAGAATCCCGGTCAGCCGATAAAGCCAAAAAAGACATGGTGCAGGGTTATAGTTACCTGCCTTCGCCCGCAACGAGCATGCCCCGCCAGCCTTATCCCGAACCTTATCCGGAGCAAAACACCGAAGATTATGCTGCTATTCAGGAAAACCGCTTCCAGCCGGCCTTGCAAATTCCGTTGTCCACTTTTTCCATTGACGTGGATGCGGCTTCGTACAGCAACCTCCGCCGCTTTCTGAACTTAGGCCAGATGCCGCCCGCAGATGCCGTGCGCATCGAAGAAATGATCAATTATTTCGATTACGACTACCCGCAACCCAAAGGCGAACACCCGTTTGAAGTGGTGACGGAATTGTCGGAATGCCCCTGGCAGCCAGAGCACCGCCTGCTGCACATCGGCTTGCAGGGCAAAACCATTTCCACTGAAAATCTGCCCGCCTCCAATTTGGTTTTCCTTATTGATGTGTCGGGCAGCATGAGCGCCCCGAACAAGCTGCCGCTGTTGCAGTCTGCCTATAAATTGCTGGTGGATCAACTGCGTCCGAAAGACAAGGTGTCCATCGTTGTTTATGCCGGCGCGGCAGGGTTGGTGTTGTCGCCAACCGATGGCACGGATAAAATAAAAATTAAGGAAGCGATTGATAAATTGAGTGCAGGCGGCTCCACCGCAGGCGGCGCAGGCATCCAATTGGCTTACAAAACAGCGCGCGAACAGTTCGTAAAAGGCGGCAACAACCGCGTGATTCTGGCCACTGACGGCGACTTCAATGTGGGCGCCAGCAGCGACGAAGAAATGGTGAAATTGATTGAAAAAGAACGGGAAAGCGGCATTTTTCTGACCGTGCTGGGCTTCGGCATGGGCAATTACAAAGACAGCAAAATGCAGCAATTGGCCGACAAAGGCAATGGCAATCACGCCTATATTGACAACATGAGCGAAGCGCGCAAAGTGTTGGTCAACGAATTCGGCGGCACCCTGTTCACCATTGCCAAAGATGTTAAACTGCAAATCGAATTCAACCCTTCCAAAGTGCAGGCTTATCGCCTCATCGGCTACGAAAACCGGATGTTGAACAAAGAGGATTTTAACGACGATAAAAAAGACGCCGGCGAATTAGGTTCGGGACACACGGTGACGGCTTTGTACGAAATCATCCCCGTGGGGGTCAAAAGCAGCTTCATCGCAACGGTGGACGATCTGAAATATCAGAAAACGGAGGAGGAGAAAAAGGTCACGATTGTGCCCAGCAACGAACTCGTCAACATCAAACTGCGCTACAAGCAGCCGGAGGGCGCCAAAAGTCAACTCATTGAAAAACCCGTCTTAGACAAACCCCTGAAAATCAGCGAAACCAGCGACAACTTCGGTTGGTCAGCCGCTGTGGCGGAATTCGGAATGCTGCTGCGCAAATCGGAGCTGAAAGGCAATGCCACTTATGTACAAGCTTTGAAATTGGCGAAAAACGCGCAGGGCAAAGACGTCAATGGCTACCGCCGCGAAATGATTCAACTCCTGGAGATCGCACGCGGTTTGGCCGATCCGGAATTGGTGGGGAAGGAATGATTTGAAGATTTGAGGATTTGAAGATTGGACGCAGGAAAGGAGGAAGTTGGCAGTTGGCAGGATGGGGATTACTTCGGATGGAGTGACGATTTCTCTTCCAATAAATTGTATAAAATTTGTTGGAATCAGTAACCGACTGCCAACTGCTAACTGTGCTACTGCCAACTAAAAGAATTACTATCTTCGCCCCTCAAATCAGCATAAGCAAATGATTCTTAGCGATAAAAAAATTCTGGAAAGCATTGCCAACGGCGAAATCGTCATCGAGCCGTTTGACCGGGAATGCCTCGGCACCAATTCTTACGACGTTCACTTAGGCAAATGGTTAGCCGTTTATAAAGACCAGATCTTAGATGCCCGCAAACACAACCCCATCGAATACATGGAGATGCCAGAGGAAGGGTTCGTGCTTTATCCCGGTATTTTGTACCTCGGCGTCACCGCAGAATACACTGAAACCCACGCTTCAGTGCCATTTTTGGAAGGTAAATCGAGCGTAGGGCGGTTGGGTATAGACATTCACGCCACTGCGGGGAAAGGGGATGTCGGTTTTTGCAATACCTGGACGCTCGAAATTTCCTGCACCCAGCCTGTCCGCGTTTACCCGGGTATGCCCATAGGCCAGTTGATTTATTTCCAGGTGGAAGGCGACATCGAGCACTATTACAACCACAAAGCAAACGCAAAATACAACCAGCGCACCGACAAACCGGTGGAAAGCATGATGTGGAAGAATAGTTTTTAAACAGTTGACGGGAAAATCGCGCCCGCTTGTCGGTTAGTTTTTCGATTTTGGTTTGAATGGCTTTATTTTTGCGACGTTCCTTATAAACCAAAATCAACTTACACATGAAGGAGTCACGACTTTTTTTGTTGCTTGCAGTACTGGCAGGTTCTTTGCATCCTGTATCCGCACAATTGTCTGATGCAGCAGCGGGCGCAGAATTCGACAAAATTTTTCAGGAATACTACAAAGCGGACGGCCCCGGCGCAGCAGTGCTTGTTTCCAAAAAAGGCAAAATCATTTACCAAAAAGCCATTGGCAAGGCGGATTTGGAATTGGACGTGCCTTTGCGCCCCGACCACGTCTTTCGCATTGGCTCGGTGACCAAACAGTTTACCGCCGCCGCTATTTTGCGCCTTGCCGAAGAAGGCAAACTTGCGCTGCAAGACGACCTCACGAAATTCCTCCCGGAATATCCCACCCAGGGCAAACGCATCACGGTAGAACAGTTGCTGAACCATACTTCGGGGATCAAAAGTTATACCGACATGGCGGAATGGGACGCCCAGACGCGCCGGAAAGACTTCACAACCACCGAATTGATAGACTATTTCAAAAACCAGCCCATGGATTTCGAGCCGGGCGCCGACTGGAATTACAACAACTCCGGGTACATCCTGCTTGGCTACATCATCGAAAAAGTATCGGGTAAAACCTATGCTCAATACATTGACGAGCAGTTTTTTAAACCGCTTGGGATGAAAAACTCTTACTATGGCGATGTGCAACCCATTATCAAAAACCGCGCAAACGGCTACAGCGAAGCTGGCCCCAATGGCGGGTATGTACATGCGGAATACCTGAGCATGACCCAGCCCTACGCGGCCGGGTCGTTGCTTTCGACGGTGGAAGACCTCTTCATCTGGACGAAGGCGGTACACACCGGCAAAGTACTCAAACCGGAGTCGCTGAAAATGGCTTTTACGCCCCATATCCTGCCAAACGGCCATGATACACGCTATGGCTATGGCTGGCAAATCGGTAACCTGCTGGGCACGGCCACCATTGAACACGACGGCGGGATCAACGGGTTTTTGAGCACGCTGCTTTACGTGCCCGGAGAAGACGTTTGTGTCGCCATGCTGAGCAATTGCGATTGCAATCCTCCCGGCGAACCTGCAGCGAAAATGGCGGCTGCCCTCTTAGGCAGAGCTTACCAGCCTTTGTCAAAGCAGGTAGATCCCAAATCGCTGGACGCATATGTGGGTGTCTATGAAAACGCAAAAAAGGAGCAGCGCTTCATCACGGTGGACAACGGGCAACTGTTTTCACAACGCCCCGGCGGTTCGAAGTTTAAGGTTGTTGCTTATGGCCGCGACCAGTTTTTCTTTGAAAATTCTTTTGCGCGAATCACGTTTGAACGCGAAGCAAAAGGCGATAAAAAAGTGGTCAAAGCGGTGGTTAGCGACCGCACTTCGCCGACGCACTTGTGGGAAAAAACCGACAAGCCGATACCTACGGGTCGCTCGGAAATTAAACTGCCCGAATCGGAATTGGATAAATTTCTCGGCGAATACGAACTGGCGCCCGGTTTTATCATTGCCGTCACCCGCGAAGGCGCCCAACTCTATTGCCAGGCCACCGGACAGGAGCGTTTCGAGGTTTTTCCGGAATCCCCGAACCGTTTTTTTGTGAAAGTAGTGGATGCTGTGGTCGAATTCAACGTGGATGACGCCGGCGCTGTTACTTCGATGACCTTGTTTCAGGGTGGGCAGGATATAAGAGGAAAAAAGGTGAAGTAGTGCACCTTTTCGCGAACCAAAAGCCCAAGGTGACACCTTTCTAAAAAGGTGTTACCTTTTCGCGAACCAAAAGTCCGAAAGCTGAAGGTGACACCTTTCCAAAGGGTGTTGCCTTTTCGCAAACCAACATCTGAAAATAAGGAGGTTTGGGTCTTCTAGAAAGGTGTTACCTTCAGGTTTTCTGTCTTCGAGAAAGGTAACACCTTTTTAGAAAGGTGTTACCTTCAGGTTTGCTGTCTTCGATAAAGGTAACACCTTTTTAGAAAGGTGTCACCTTCAGGTTTGCTGTCTTCGAGAAAGGTAACACCTTTTTAGAAAGGTGTCACCTTCAGGTTTTCTGTCTTCGAGAAAGGTAACACCTTTTTAGAAAGGTGTCACCTTCGGACCTATCTTCAGATCGTATTCGCCACTTCTACCACTCTATAATCAACCCCTCAATATCTTTCCACTCTTCCGTCTGCTGGTGAAAAAGCTCAAAAGCAGTTTTGCCTCCAAACCAATCCAGCACCACTTGTCGCTCTAATTTTGTAGGATTGTCTGACAACATCGTGGCATAAGAATTCCAGGGGTAATTCCTGAAATCTGACTGCAAACCATGTTTTTTAGAGTTGGCGTGAATGTAGTAGATCAGGTGAGTGAAATGACTTTCATGTTGAACAGGAACTCGTTGAAAAGGACGGTAGAATAAATTGCCTTTTCTGCCCCATTCCTTGTTAACAGACATCGCATAGGAAGTAAAAAACCGATGAAACTGGCTGCTTGTCAATTCATCCCAGGTCCTAAACTCAGGAACTTGTTCCAGCAATTTTTTTTGGACGGCAGAATGCTGAGAGGCTGAAAGGCTATTAAGTTGTTTTTCCAATTCCAATTCTTCCCTAATGCGTACCAGAAAATGGAAGTGATTGTCTAACAGACAATAAGCGTAGCTTGTGAGATAAGGAAAGAGGTACTCGCCAAATTTTTCAAGGAAATATCGTCGGTTTTCCGGGCTTTTGAATAAGGGTTCTCCGTTGTTAGTGCGGTTGTAGACATGATAGAAGTTTCCCGGTAACAGGGGACATTCGTAGGGTGGATAAGGGGAGGATTTATCCATTGTTTTATAATTTGGGTTAGAAAGGTGTCACCTTCGGGTTTCATCTCTTCGAGAAAGGTAACACCTCTTGAAGAGGTGTCACCTTCAGCTTTCGTGCCTAATACCGATAATACTCCGGCTTATACGGACCTTCCGCTTTTACGCCAATATAATCAGCTTGTTTTTTATTCAAATCCTCCAATTCCACGCCAATTTTCGACAGGTGGAGGCGTGCAACCTGCTCGTCCAAATGTTTGGGCAGCGTGTACACTTTATTTTCGTAGCGATCTGCATTCTTCCAAAGCTCAATCTGCGCCAGCACCTGGTTGGTGAAGGAGTTCGACATCACAAACGACGGGTGGCCGGTGCCACAACCTAAGTTCACAAGGCGGCCTTCTGCCAACACGATGATGTCTTTGCCGTTCAGGGTGTATTTGTCCACCTGCGGCTTGATGTTGATTTTGGAGGGACCGTGATTTTGGTTCAACCAGGCCATGTCAATTTCGTTGTCGAAGTGGCCGATGTTACAAAGGATGGCTTTATCGCGCATCAGGTAGAAATGCTCTTCCGAAATGATGTCGCAGTTGCCGGTTGCGGTAACCACGATGTCGGCGCGTGGGATGGCGTTCACCATTTTCTTCACCTCGTACCCGTCCATAGCCGCCTGGAGTGCGCAGATGGGGTCAATTTCCGTGACAATCACCCGACAGCCAGCGCCGCGAAGCGATGCAGCAGTACCTTTTCCAACATCGCCGTAACCTGCAACCACCGCTACTTTACCCGCCATCATGATGTCGGTTGCGCGGCGAATGGCGTCCACACAGGATTCTTTGCAGCCGTATTTGTTGTCGAATTTGGATTTGGTCACCGAGTCGTTGACGTTGATGGCCGGCATAGGCAGCGTGCCTTCAGCCATACGCTCGTAAAGGCGGTGTACGCCAGTTGTCGTTTCTTCGCTCAACCCGCGGATGCCTGCAACCAATTCAGGGCGCTGGTCGAGGACGATGTTAGTCAGGTCGCCGCCGTCGTCGAGGATCATGTTCAGCGGCTTGTCGTCTTCAAACGCATAGATCGTTTGTTCAATCGCCCACCAGAATTCTTCTTCGGTCATGCCTTTCCAGGCAAAAACCGGGATGCCGGCTGCGGCAATGGCTGCGGCGGCGTGGTCCTGGGTAGAGAAAATATTGCAGGACGACCAGGAAACTTCGGCGCCCAATTCAATAAGGGTTTCAATCAGTACTGCGGTTTGTATGGTCATGTGCAGGCAACCTGCAATGCGGGCGCCTTTCAGTGGTTTCGTAGCGCCATATTCTTGGCGCAGCGCCATCAGGCCTGGCATTTCGGCTTCAGCCAATTCAATTTCTTTGCGGCCCCATTCTGCCAAAGAGATGTCTTTAACCTTGAAGGACAGCTTTTTTTCTATAGCTTGCATGCATTTTATTTTATGCGATGAATGAATTTCGCCGCAAAAGTAAGGAAATTTGCTAAATTATACGATCCTTAGATCATTGATATCAAACACCAATCCAACAAAAATGGTACGAACCTGTTGCATCTCCGCCCTTTTTATGTGCTTGTTTTTTTCTTTTTCAGCCTGCAAAGACGATGATACGGGAGATTCCCTGTTGCTGGTTTCGCCGGAAGAAAACATTCTGCTGGAACCTGGGGAAACATTTGCTTTTCATGCAACCCTTGCGGCCAACTGGGAAACGACCGGCGGCACGATCAATGCGGACGGACTTTATACCGCGCCTGATGTTGCCGGGGTATTTGAAGTGAAAGTAACCAACCCGAACAATGCGCAAAACATCGTGCTGCGCAAAGTAGTGGTGACGCCGCATGCGCCCCTGTTCAAATCCATCCGCGAAGGCGGCTATGTCCTCTATTTCCGCCACACCAATGCCACGTTGGGCGCCGATAATTTCAATTCTACCTTGCCGGAATGGTGGAAATCCTGCGATCAGACGGTCGCCCGACAGCTTTCAGACGCCGGTCGCCAGGAGGCCCGAGACCTTGGCAGTGCGTTCAAAAACATGAACTGTACGTTCGGAACTGTCATCGCCAGCGAATTTTGCCGTTGCCGCCAAACAGCGGAATTGATGGAAACCGGAGCCACCATAACTACTTCGCCCGCGATGACCTTTACCGTATACGGAGAAGACGGCCGCTATGAGCGCACCATCGCATTGGCCAACGAACAGCCTATTACGGATCGCCCCATTTTGTTCATGGCGCATTCCTTCCCAGTCAATGGCCCCGGCCCGGCATTGCAAATGGGGGATATGGCTGTTTATCAGCAACATGCAGGCGATAGTGTGCAGTTGGTGAAAGTGATTACGCTGGCGGAGTTGGCTGTGTTGAAATAGTTTAAAATAGCAGGATTATTGTTAATTTTTCAAGAATAGTCCAATATTCCTGTCTTAATCGTTTGATCTTAATATAGTTTTCGTATTTTTAGCTACAAGAATTTTGCTACCCCTTGTCCGGCTGATGGATGCACACCGCGTCACATCAACAACCTGATTATTTAACCAAACCATACTTTTATGAAAACCCGCTCTTTTTTTGCCCGATGCGCGCTGCTATTGGGCCTTTCTCTGATCATCGCTTTTGCCTGCCAAAAGCTCGAATTTGACGAACCGGACGCTACTGCCACTGCACATGAAACAACCGGAAATCCCAATGTTTTTAACGTTGGGGGAGAGGGCGCCATTAGCCCCCGAAGCGACGAACCCACGCCCACGATTTTGGGCAACCCGCGTGTAAATCCGTTTACCACAACCGTTATGACCGAAGCCTGGAACAACCTCACCGGGCAAAACCTTCCGGCGCTTCTGCCGGCAACCCACTACTACGTAAAATTCCTGCCAGCCACGCTTGACCAATTCAAAAAGTTGAATGAAACAGAACTTGCTCTGTTCGACTACCCGTTAGAGTACGAAATCATCCAGATGGGCGATTACTACGACGACCCCGCCGTGCCGGAAGGAGGGATTCCGCCACTCTATACGGTGGTTGAAGCCGATGCGCCCTTTCCTACCAATATTCCTCACGAAATTAAGGCGGAATTACTGCTGGCGCCCAGCGACAGCTATTTGGTGAAGGAAGCGTTCCGGCTCACGGGGAACAGTTTTGAAGTTTCGTACGTGGGGAGTGGAGGCTCGGGTACCGGTCGCCCTGAGCCCGATCCAGAGTGTCAGCCAGGCTGCCCCAACTACCCCTGCTGTCTGGAACCGGATATTTTCTGCGACGACGTGCCTTGTGTGACTGATCCCAGCCAGGGTTGCCACCCCGGCAGCCCCAATTGGCCGGAATGTCTGGGCGGCGGCGGCGGTTCTTCTGAGTTCACCCAAAACGACTGTGGATGCACAGTTTTTACGGATATGCGGAAGCCGGGTGGGTGTATTAAAGTTGAAGACAGTGAACTTTCCACCCCAAACACCCCTTCGACCTTCGAGGGCGTTCGCCGCGTACGGGTTACGATGCGCGACAATTGGTTTTCGACCTCTGTTACTTTCACGGATGACAATGGCTGCTGGAAAATCAACCGCCGTTTTTCGGGCAGGGCCTGGATGTCGGTAAAGTTTGAGAGCGAGCGGGCGAGATTCAGAGGCGCCGCTCAGAATTTTGCCAATGTTTGGGAATGGGCTACAACAATTAAGGACAATGCCGGCGCCATTGCCGGTCCTGTTTTTAACAACATTGCTATCAATTACCATATTTGGACGGCGCAAGGGTCACAGGCACAGCGTTTTTGGGGAGCAGCTACAGTGAATAATGCACTGCATGAATTTCATGACTTTGCTGTTACGGATGGTATTGCCAGTCCTCCTTTGAATTTGAGTATCTGGCTATCCCGTACAAGAACCAATGGCTTTGCGCTGATGAAGAATTTTCTTGGCGCCAGCGCTGCTACCGATGCGATTTTGAGTGGTTTATTAGGCTCCGCTTTTCTCGCTTCCCTGTTAGACGTGATAACAGGAGGCTTTGTTCAGGCAACTTGGCTGAACATTATTGCCCCTGATGTGATGATCGGCACAGGTTTTCAGCAATCCGATGTGTTAAAACAACTTGCCTACCATGAACTTGCGCATACGTCTCATTTCGTTCAGGTTGGGCCACTCTACTGGTTTGATGTTATTGAAGCAGAGGTTGGCGCCAATGGTTGGGGCAATGAAAACAGCAACGATGCAGGAAGGATTGCTGTTTGTGAATCGTGGGCGGAGCATATTGGAATGACATATGCGCATCGCCGTTATCCTGTATTTAATAGTATTTTTTTAGGTACTTGGGAAACCCGCCTGGAGGAGACAAGGAATGACTCACCTAATCATGTCCCTATTGGCTTACATCACGATCTGGTTGATTCAGGTTTAGAACCCGAGTCGGAAGACGTTAGTGGTGATGCGCCTCCATCTACCGTTAATGATCAAGTATCGGGTTTCACTATCAATCAAATGTTTTCAGCATTAACTTCTGACATAACGACGCCTGATCAATATCGGATTCGACTTCTTAATTTGCACTTGGGAAGTACTTCCAATACTACACAACAGGTGAATGATTTATTCGGTAGTTATTGAGGGTTTTATCTCATTAGATTGAATAAATATGGAGGCTGTCATCTTATGATACAGTCTCCATTTAAAAGTCTCGTTCCATGAAATATAATATTCTACTTTTATCCGCAGTACTATCAATTATCTTGTTTTCTGCCTGCCCGGGAAGAAAATGCGAACACGATGGACTTTATGAATTTAACCTTCCTGCCACCTTCCTGCCTGCGTTGGACACTTTTAGTGTCGGAGACACGATAAAAATAAGCTCTGCTTTTCCGGATGATGTTCAGGAGGTTAATTCAGGAAACACCTATCATCTTGAGGATTTTAAATTTTATCCAGGTACTTCAATAGTGAAAATTGATTCCAATCCTGCAATTGATGGGCTTCAATTTTTTGAGACCTTGATTCCGGAAACGCAAAACTATTATCTGGAAACCTATTCGAATGGAGATCAATTTTTGATTGGAGATTATCAGTACAAAAACAATTTGTACACCTTGTCTTTTAATCTTATCCCAAAAGTACCGGGCTTGTATTATTTTACCCAGGCAACCGCATTATATCCATCCGGGAAATGGCAGACTTTTCCTGAAAAGTGCCCACATATTGCAATGGAGGCTCGCGTCACATTAAATGAAGGAAGCGACAATAACATCCACTACCTTTCTCTTAGCCCAGATACCTATTACAACGACTGGATTTTGCAAAAGCCAGATATTCGCTTCCATAAAGGTGGCGGCTATTGTTTTGTGGTCGTGGAGTGAAGTAAAATGAAAGGGCAAAGGGGCAAATTGGCAAGTAGGCAAACGCGCAAATTAACGAGCTTTTTAGGAACCCTCGCCTTTTGCCAACTTACTAATTTGCCTTACTTGCCAATTTCACTTCACTTTCACCACCAGCGCCAACTCATCCATCTGGCTTTGGTCAATCGCCGACGGCGCGTCAATCATCATGTCGCGGCCCTGGTTGTTTTTCGGGAACGCAATGAAGTCGCGGATAGATGACTGCCCGTTCATCACGGCGCAGAGGCGGTCGAATCCGAACGCAATACCACCATGGGGAGGCGCGCCGAATTCAAAGGCACCGAGCAAAAAGCCAAATTTAGCTTCGGCTTCTTCATCCGTAAAGCCCAGCAGGCTGAAGTTCCGAAATTGCAGGTCGCGGTCGTGGATACGGATCGAGCCGCCGCCAATTTCCGAACCGTTTAAAACGATGTCGTAGGCGTTGGCGCGAATGCTTTTCAGTTCATTGCGGTCAGACGAAGCCATTTTAGGAGCGTCTTCCGGCAGTGGCGCGGTGAAAGGGTGGTGCATGGCGTAGAAGCGCTGCGAATCGTCGTCCCATTCCAGCAGCGGGAAATCGAGCACCCACAGCGGTTTGAAATCGCCGGCCTTCATCAGGCCCATGCGGCGGGCCATTTCCAGGCGCAGTTCACTGAGTTGCTTGCGCGTTTTTTCGGCTTCGCCGCACAAGAGCAGCAGCAAGTCGCCGGGCTTTGCGCCAAAGCGTTCGCACCAGACTTTCAGGTCTTCCGGCGAATAAAACTTATCCACTGAAGATTTGATGCTGTTGTCTGATTCGTATTTCACATAAACCAAACCTTTGGCGCCAATTTGTGGGCGCTTCAGCCATTCGGTAAGTTCGTCGGTTTGTTTGCGGCTGTAGGCGGCCTGTCCTTCTGCGCAGATGCCCACCACCAATTCGGCGGCGTCGAAAACCGGGAATCCTTTTCCCTGAGCCAGGTCGGTCAGTTCCACGAATTCCATATCAAAGCGCAGGTCCGGTTTGTCAGAACCATAGCGGCGCATGGCTTCGTCGTAATTCATGCGCGGAAAATCGGGCAGGTCTATGCCGAGGGTGTGTTTGAACAGGTGTTTGGTCAAACCTTCAAAGGTTTGCAGCACCGCTTCGCGGTCTACGAACGCCATTTCGCAGTCTATCTGGGTAAACTCCGGCTGGCGGTCGGCGCGCAGGTCTTCGTCGCGGAAACATTTCACAATCTGAAAATAGCGGTCCATACCCGCCACCATCAGGATTTGTTTGAACGTTTGCGGCGATTGCGGCAACGCATAAAACTGACCCTGATTCATGCGGCTGGGCACCACGAAGTCGCGGGCGCCTTCCGGGGTCGTTTTGATGAGAAACGGCGTTTCAATTTCGAGAAATTGTTGCTCCGAAAGGTATTTGCGCGTTTCCAGCGCAAGTTTGGAGCGGAAAACGAAGTTTTGCTGAACAGAATTCCGGCGCAAATCCAAATAGCGGTATTTCATGCGCAGGTCGTCGCCACCGTCCGTATCGTCTTCAATGGTGAAAGGCGGCACTTTGGAAGGGTTCAGGATTTCTAGCTGTTTGACCTGGATTTCGATGTCGCCCGTGGCGCGATTGGGGTTTTTGTTGCTGCGTTCACGCACGAGCCCCGTAGCGCTGATGACGAACTCGCGGCCCAGTTTTTGCGCCTGTTCGCCTAAAACCGCATCATCTTCCATGTTGAAAACCAACTGCGTGACGCCGTAGCGGTCCCGCAAATCAATAAAAGTCACTCCTCCAAAATCGCGGCGGATTTGCACCCAGCCACTCAATTTCACTTCCTGACCAATGTGTTCCATGCGGAGCGCTCCGCAGTTGTGCGTACGGTACATAATGCTTTTTTGTTACTTTGAACAACCTAACCCCTTCCCAGATTCCCGGAAGAGGCGGCAAAGATAAAGAATGAAACAGATTTTTAATCGCAGAATAAAACACTTATGCTACTTGGTAAAATCAAGCGGGGAGTGAACATTTGAAAAATTCTTACCTTGCAGCGTTTTTCGCACAACGTCAACATCAAACAATGTCAAAAATTCAGGCTGCCATTACAGGCGTAAACGGTTACGTACCAGATTATGTGTTGACCAACAAGGAGTTGGAAACGATGGTGGATACGAACGACGAATGGATTGTGGAGCGCACGGGCGTTCGCGAACGCCGGATTCTGAAAGGAGAAGGTCAGGGTGTTTCGGTCATGGCGATCGAAGCAGTCAGGGGTTTGTTGGAAAAAACAAATACGGATCCATCTGAAATTGATCTTGTGATTTGCGCCACGGTCACACCAGATATGCTTTTTCCCGACACAGCAAACCTCGTGGCAGAGGCAGTCGGCATTAAAAATGCATTCTGTTTCGACATCGGCGCTGCTTGTTCCGGGTTTTTGTTTGCGCTCACCACGGGTTCCAAGTTTGTTGAATCAGGCACGCACAAAAAGGTGATCGTCATCGGGGCGGATAAAATGTCTTCTATTGTTGACTATACTGACCGGTCTATTTGCATCCTTTTTGGCGACGCAGCCGGTGCTGTTTTGCTGGAACCCAATATGGAAGGCTACGGCATCCAGGATTCTTACCTCAAAAGCGATGGCTCCGGGCAGTACTATTTGTACCAGAAAGCCGGCGGGTCGCGTTACCCTGCAACGGCTGAAACCGTGCTCGCCAAGGAACATTACATCTACCAGAATGGCCGCCCGGTTTACAAAGCTGCGGTCAACGGTATGGCTGACGTGGTGCTCAAAGTCATGGAGCGCAATCACTTAGCTGCGGACGATGTGAACTGGATGGTGCCGCACCAGGCCAATATCCGCATCATCGAGTCGGTGGCGAACACGGCCAATTTCCCGATGGAGCGTGTGATGGTCAATATCCATAAATATGGCAATACCACGGCGGCCACCTTACCGCTCTGCCTGTGGGACTATGAAAGCCAGCTCAAAAAAGGAGATAACCTGATTCTGACCGCTTTTGGCGGCGGATTTACCTGGGGGGCAGTTTATGTGAAATGGGGCGCGTAGGGGCGACCCTCGCGGTCGCCCAATGGGCAAAAGGCAAGTTGACAAAAGGCAAATTGGCAAGCATCCAAGTAAGCAAAAACATTAATTTTCAAAAACACTCAAATATTCGCTAATTATCATGGCATCTACTTCTGATATTCGCAACGGCCTGTGCATCGAATACAGCCACGATATTTTCACCATCGTGGAGTTTCAGCACGTAAAGCCCGGCAAAGGCAATGCTTTTGTGCGCACCAAGCTCAAAAGCCTGACAACCGGTCGGGTAATTGAAAATACTTTCCCCGCAGGGCATAAAATTGATACAGTTCGTGTAGAAAGACGTGAATATCAATATCTTTACAACGACGGTGAGACCTACAACTTCATGAACAATGAATCGTTCGAGGAGTTGGCGCTTCAGGAGCGGATGATCGAAAATGCCGATCTCCTGAAGGAAGGCTCCATTGCAGTCATTCTTTTCCATGCGGATAAAGAAATGCCGTTGTCTGTAGAATTGCCTTCGAACATGGTTTTGGAAGTCACGTACACCGAACCAGGCCTGAAAGGCGACACGGCCACCAACACCCTCAAAGCAGCTACCGTGGAAACTGGCGCAGAAGTGCGCGTACCCTTGTTTGTCAACCAGGGGGATTTCATCAGAGTGGATACTCGCGACCGGAGTTATATTGAACGTGTAAAAC
>JBJXFD010000384.1:0-2574 GCA_046153985.1 Saprospiraceae bacterium | reverse complement strand
GGCAAAAACTACAGCTACTCCTATTTTGATTTTAAAACCATGACGCCCGCAAAGAACCACATTCCTGCACAGGAAGACGTGGCGGCCGGATATGCGTTCATCCTGTATGCCGCCTACCAGAAATTTGGCGATGAAAAATACCTGCGCGCCGCCCGCAACGCGCTCGACGTGCTGGCTTCGCAAAAAGAAAACCGCTCTTACGAAATCCTGATGGCTTTTGCGCCTTATATGGCCGCCCGGCTGAACGCTGAAACCGGCGCCAATTACGATGTGCAGCAATTCATGAACTGGACATTCGATGGCGATGCGGTGGGCCGCGAAGGCTGGGGCGTCATCGTAGACAAATGGGGCGGATATGACGTCAGCGGGATGTCGGGCAGCACGTTACACAACGGCGGCTACGGCTTTTGTATGAATACGTTCGACCTGGCCTGGCCCCTCACGGCTATGTTGCGCTACGACCAACGCTACGCCCGCGCTGTGGGTCGGTGGGCGCTGAACGCCGCCAATACGGCGCGCCTGTTTTATCCTTATGACATCCCGGATAACCTTCAGGCATTGCCGGATCGCAAAGCCCTCACCAAAAATGTGATCGCTTACGAAGGGTTGATTAAGGAATCCATTTACAAAGAACACGCTGGCATCACGCCATTTGCGCAGGGTGATGGCCCGCTGTGGGCGCCGGGCATGCCCCCCGAAACCATGTTTTCAGTTTACGGAAGCGGGCACGTGGGCATTTTTGGCGCCACAATCCAACCCACGGATGTGCCGCAAATCCTGCAAGTAGACTGCCGCGCAACCGATATGTTCCGCAAGTACGAAGCGTACCCCACTTACCTGTTTTACAATCCTTACACCGAATCCAAAACGGTGAACATCGAAGTGGGCAGCAAAAAAGTAGATGTCTACGACGCCGTGAACCGGAAGGTTTTGCACCACGGCGTGAAAGGGAAAGTTGCGATCAGCCTTGCTGCGGATGCGGCGCGGTTGCTCGTGTACATCCCGGCGGGAAGCAGATACACTGAAAAGGATGGCCGTTTGCTGGCGGATAAAGTACCGGTGGATTTTCGGTATGGGATGAGGAATTGAATAAGATACGTGTCGGATACCTCTGAGGTGTCCGACACGTATCCGCTAATTCGCTTACTTATACCTGACTATTCCACAAATAGATGCAATTGGGATGCGGAAAGCGGCCTTTGAAAATCAAAATTTCGCGTTCTTCAACTTTGGATTCATCGTTAAGTGCCAAGCCTTTGATCGTAGCTTTTCCAATATCGGTTTTAGGTAAAATCAGAGAACCCGAAAGTTCAAAGTGATCAAGCCAGCGGTCAGTTCGAGGACGGTAAAAACGGACGACCTCCAAGCTTGGGGGCAAAATTGTGGAAAGGTCTGCTCCTTTCGCTCGATTGCACAAGACACAGGCGCAAGCAAGATTACTTGGGGCGTGTTCACCTTCATGTTTTTGACTGATAATGTGTTCGATCTGGTGTGGCAGGTAAGCATCGGATTCGTGCAAAAGGCAATATTCGCACAGGTAAAATGCACGCTTAAAAACAAAACGCCTGGTAGCAGCAGATACAGGCATGGCTCAATGCATATTTTTTCGTGCCTTAGCTTTAGCCAGTCGCATGATGTGCTCCAAGACCATATAAGCATCCAACTCGTCTTTTTCTTCCACCGTTAACCCGTCCCTTTTTTCTTTTAAAATCAATAATTCCACCCGGTCACTGGTGGCCTTGGAAGGCTGGAAAGCAATTAAATCATCCGGAACTTTGGAAGCAAAGAACTCTGCCAATTCATCAAATGCACGGATAGACGCAGCCATAAACTATATAATTTGATACAAAAATACAGAATTTAATGGATTTTATCAAGGTTAAGTAGGGTTGCGAACCCGGTTTCCCCTATCCGCTTACTCAGGCCGCAGGGGGATAAAAAATCCCCTCTACCCTCATGCATCCCATGCGTGTTGTTCCGTGTCCTTATCGGGTTATACTTTAAACCCGATTGTTACACCGAACACACCCGATTATGCTCCTAAACTATTTCCTGCTTGCTGCCCGCAACATAGCCAGGCAAAGGGGTTACGCCATTGTAAATACCCTTGGGCTTTCTATTGGATTGGCCTCAGCTATTTTTATTTTCCTCTACGTCCGCGACGAGATGACTTTCGACACGCACTTGCCGGAGGCGCGGCACACCTACCGCATGGGCATGCGCATCCACCAGGCCAATGGCGAAAGCAATGCCTTTCCCGCCATCCCGGCTGGTTGGGACAATTACATCAAAGACAATTATCCCGGCGTCGAACACATTGCCGGGTACAATGCAGAGGGTATGCCCACCACGCTGGATTATGCAGCGAAGGACAAAAAAGTACTGACAGAAGACATCATCTGGGCAGAACCTGCTATGACCAATATTCTGGCCGTTGATGTCGTGAGCGGCGCCCGGGAAAACCCGTTGAAAGAGGTCAACAGCATCCTCATGAGCGAAAGCGCTGCCCGGGAAATGTTCGGCGACGAAGACCCGATCAACAAAACCTTAGCCGTTTCGCATACCTGGACCACC
>JBJXFD010000381.1:0-5160 GCA_046153985.1 Saprospiraceae bacterium | reverse complement strand
CATGCAGCACGATTTCCGGGACATCTACGGTTCGATCCTCATGGATTGGTTTGAAGTGAGCGAATCGGATGTGCGGTCTTTGCTCTATCAGGATTTCCAGCACCTGCCGATTTTGCAGGTTTGCTCGTCCACTTCTACGCAACCGGAAGCCAATCACGATGCGATTGAAGTCAACGCGTACCCGAATCCTTTCTGGGAATGGACGACGATCAGCTTCCAAAGTGGCAACGAATGGTGCAAATTGAGCGTATTTGACGCCGCCGGCAACGAAATCCGCGTGCTGAGCAACCAACGCCTCAGCGCAGGCGAACACCAGATCCGCTTCGAAGCGCACGACCTGCCCGCAGGCAGTTATTATTTCCGCCTGCAATTGGATGGGCGGATGAAGACGAGGAAGATGGTGAAGATTTGAGGAGTTGAGGAATTGAGTATTTGAGTATTTGAGGGCGGGTGGTTCGGATGGAGGTTTTGGTAAACGAATCAAGAGGATTTGAGGATTTGAGGGCGGGTGGTTCGGATAAACCTCGGCGTGTTTAAAATTACGCAGAGTTCCACGGAGTTAAAGGAGTTTCGCGGAGTCTTTACATCTAACTCAGCGAAACTCCGTGTCAACTCTGTGGAACTCCGTGTAATCTTTAGGTACTGTGATGAATGAATCAAAAGGAGTGGCGGAAAGTAGGTGCAGCGCACCGAAGATATTTGTAGGTGCAGCGCACCCAAGATATTTGTAGGTGCAGCGCACCGAAACAATGGCATTTGTATTTAGCAGGGCACATTATGTTTTGCCCCAATTTATTGGACCGCAGCAGAAAACGAGAAAGTTAGTAAAAGTTTGATGCTGTTTTAGGTTTGGTTCACGTGTCGGACACCTTTGGAGGTGTCCGACACGTAACCCTAAAACATCCCCGCCAACACGCACGGCAACTTGATCCGCTCTATGTCTCCTTCGGGATGCACCAACTCCACCCACAACACGTAGATGCCGACGCGGGCGCGGCTGCCATCGTTGGTGGCGCCGTCCCATTTCAGTACACCTTCGGAGGCCAGCAGCAGGTTGGAGACCAAATTCCGAACCTCGCGGCCCGCAGCGTCAAAAACCCGGACGTTCATCGCGTAACCCGCTTTATCTACGGCGTAGGTAAAAGTCAGGACGTCCTCGTTGCCGTCGCCGTCGGGAGAAAAGGTGGTGTTGGCTAAGGCGACAAAATCCGAACCGGGTGCAGGTGGTTGGTCCGTATATTGTGAATTGCGCGCGGTGGGGGTTCCATAACCCGCTGTTGCAGCGGCGGAATGCCAGTTTCCGCGATCCTGGGTTGGCAAATCGGGGTTGATTCTTTCCAAAGACACCCCGTTTTTATCACTCAGAAGGCCGTTGTGCAAGTCGTCGTCGTAATCGAAAGCATCAATCACAACATCATCTACGAGAATGCTCACGTTCCCCTGGCTGTCTTCCAGCGTCGGCAGGTCATTTTCGAGCAATGCGCCGGGATTTTCAACGGTATATTGCGAAGCGACAACTGCCGGAGCTGGTGACAACACTACGTATTCGCCAGGGAACAACAAAAAATCGGAGACGATCGGTTTTTCGCCGTCCGTTGCATCCTGCGTATTGGCAATGATCCAGCCGGAAACATCAAAAATTTTATCCGACCGATTGTACAATTCCACAAAATCGGAGCCGCCGGTGGATGGATTAAAAAGGATTTCGTTGACCACAACATCGCCCGGAGAGACGGCTTGCGCCAATCCCACCTTAACCGATGCATCCGTGGCCGTCGCATTTCCAAGGCAATCTTCCTGGCCGCTTCGGGCAGTAACCGTGTATACGATGCCGGGTTGTAAACTTCCGGACAGGGTCAGCAAAACCTCCGTTCGTCCCGGCGTTTGCAAAGCGGCGCTGGTAATCGTCAACCCGTTATCGAGGCCATAATTCCCAATATTTTCAGCCGTTTGAAAATTGAGTGGTTCGTTAAAAACAAGGGTAATTTCGGTGGCGCTTTCCGCAAATGCCCGAATTGGCATCGGTGGTACCTGCTCCAAAGCAGCGCCAAAAAGCGAATTCTGCTGCGCTGGCGTGCCGCCGTCACTGTTCTCCGATGCGCGCCAGTTGCCGGGACAGTCGTAAAGGTCAGTCCTTTCTAAATTGATCAGCTCCAGCGACCAGCCCCCGTTTGATTTATCAAAATCGGCGTACCAGTCTACCGAATAACTCACTTCAAAAATGAGCGTCCCCGATTGGTCCGAAAGTGCCAGTCTCGCGCCGCCATTGGTCAGCGAGGGAAAGGTGGATACGCTGACGACTGTGCCAAAAGGGGTAAAGTCCGGAACAAAATCTTCGTCACAGACCACCACATACGCGCCAGGGAGCAGTAAAAAATCAGGCAATAACTGAGCAGCAGTTCCAACGCCGAAAGAAAGCTGGTTCAATCGGATAATCTTATTGCTGCGGTTATACAATTCAATGTATTCTGCGTTTGGCAGCCCTACCTCTGGGGAAGGATCGGCCATGATTTCCGAAATGATCACATCGCCGGGAGCAGGCGGTTGTATATTATAAAAGGTGAAAGAAAAGGTTTGTTCGCCGCCAACGTTGCCGTTTTGGTCTTCGATCAGATTGACCGTCAGGGTATAGTTTTGCAAATTGGTCATCGGCGCTGGCAGTAAAAATTCCACCGAGGCCGGATCGCCAACAACGGGAGTCGCAGACAAGGGCGTTCCGATGCCTGAAACCTGAAAGTTGGCCGGATCTGATGCCGAAGCTGCGTCTAAAGGTTCGTTGAAAGAAGCGATGATGCGGTTGGGCGCAGGCGTTTGCACTGCCGTAATCAGGGGCGGCTCGTCATCCGAATAAAGCGGAGTGATGCGAATGTCGTCGAAAAAAAAGCTTTGAGCGCGGGTGGTTGTATAGTAACACACGACACCGAAGTATTGTGCTAAATCGTACGTAGCATCAACCGCGGTGGCTTCCGTTTGAAGGTTATTCGTGCCATTGTAATCCGTCCACAAGGCCCATTGGCCCGAAGTTGAACGGGTGACGCGCACCCTGGCGACCACCGGATCGGCGCCCACTCCGCCTGCTATCCCACTCAATACCTCGACGGAGGCATTCCCATCCTGGCGAAACAACTGGATTGCGTCAACGCTGCCCGAAGCGCCGCCAATCCGCAGGTAGTAGCCGTTCAGCGCCGCGTTAAAATCCGGGCTGGACGAGGCGAGGTAGATGCGCCCGTAATTGCTGGTAGACGCTGCAAATTCCATGCGGACATAAAACTCCCAGGTCGTGCTGTCTTCCAGCGAAGTCGGCGCCGAAAGGTAAAGCCAGGAAGCATTGTTGCTCAACGGACTCAGGTCGTTGAGTTGCAGTTCGCCGTTGTTGACCGCAAACTTATCCGGGTTGCCAAACCACGCGGGATTGTTGGTAAAATCGCCGTCCGAAAAATCATCAGACAGTTGGGCATTCAGGTTGACGCTCGTCAAGAGCAGTGCGAGGAAAAAAATTATAGGTTTCATACGGATAAAAATAGCAATAAAGTATAGTAGCCCTATCTTTGCAGCCCTGATTAATTTTTATTCTTAACAAAAAAGAAAAAACGGCAATCTTATGAAAGTTGCAGTTGTTGGCGTTACAGGGCTTGTAGGCACGGTGATGTGTAAAGTGCTGGAGGAGCGCAATTTTCCTGTGAGCGAATTTCTGGCAGTTGCTTCGCCCAATTCGGTTGGCAAAACCGTGATGTTTCGTGGCATGCCGCAAACCATCATCGGGATGGAAGAAGCCATTGCAGCCCGTCCGGATATTGCTATTTTTTCGGCTGGCGGCGGCACGTCTCTGGAGTGGGCGCCGAAGTTTGCAGCAGTGGGCACAACCGTCATTGACAATTCTTCGGCGTGGCGGATGGATCCGACCAAAAAATTGGTGGTACCAGAGATCAATGCCCACGAATTGACGGCAGCAGACAAAATCATTGCCAATCCGAACTGTTCCACCATTCAGTTGGTGGTTGCGCTGGCGCCTTTGCACCGCAGGTACGGGATCAAACGCATTGTCGTTTCCACCTACCAGTCTGTGACCGGCACCGGTATGAAAGCGGTGAAACAATACCAATTAGAGAGCAAAGGTTTTGAGCCCAAGCCGGAAGAAATGGCTTATCACTACCAGATTTTCGAAAATTGTATCCCGCAGTGCGATACGTTTTTGGAAAACGGGTACACCAAAGAGGAGATGAAACTCGTCAACGAGACGAAAAAGATATTGGGCGACCAAAGCCTGCGCATCACCTCCACCACGGTGCGGGTGCCGGTGTTGGGCGGGCATTCCGAAGCGGTCAACCTCGAATTTAATCAGCCATACGAATTGGCCGACGTCCGGAAACTCCTGAGCGAATCGCCCGGTGTGATCTTAGCCGACGATCCGGAAACGTTCAGTTATCCCATGCCTTTGCTGGCCAAAGACCGGGATGAGGTGTTTGTTGGGCGCCTGCGCCGCGATGAATCGCTCGATAACGGCCTGAATCTTTGGGTTGTTGCAGACAACCTGCGCAAAGGTGCAGCCACGAATGCGGTTCAGATTGCAGAGTATTTGGTGGAACATGGGGTGGTTGTTTCAAGCTCAGAAGCAGCTTTCAGTCTATAAAGAACAGACACCGACTAAATGGACTGACACTAAGTTATGGTTAGTGAGGGTGTCCCTTGGAGTGTAATGTCGTCAAATTAGCGACTTGAACGCCCCTTAAAAGGGTCGAATTTGAATAGGGAAACGGTGAAACAACCCTAAAGGGGTTGAATGTAGGGATGCGTATTGATATTCAACCCCATTCGGGGTTGCTACACGCCCCCCTTTTAAGCCCCCCGATTGCATCGGGGGCTATTCACCTTCAACCACTTCGTGGTTATCACGCGCTAAGTTGACGACATTACATTTGGAGTGACGCCCTCACTTGCCTCAAGTTTTTAGGATACAAACAGGCAGGGCTGGCAATAAACACACCTAGCTTATGCGTTTCTAAAATCAGCTTTGTACGGCATCCCAAACAAAGGATTATCAGTACATTGCGATAAATGCTTGCAAAAGTTGCACTTTTGCAAAGTGATTTTCTACTTTTGGTTGATCTTTGCGGCCATATTCTGCAGCAGGAAGTTTCGTTACGATAGCACAACCGTTCC
>JBJXFD010000367.1:0-6293 GCA_046153985.1 Saprospiraceae bacterium | reverse complement strand
CTTACTGGGAAGCGCCGGATTTGTACCACGATATGAGCCCGTTCAGCAATGCCGACAAAATCAAAACCCCGCTGCTGCTGGTCCACGGCGAAGCCGACAACAACAGCGGTACGTTCCCCATCCAGAGCGAACGCCTGTTCAACGCCATCAAAGGAAACGGCGGTACGGTGAAATACCTGAGCCTGCCGCACGAAAGCCATGGCTACGCTGGCCGGGAAAACATCCTGCACCTGCTGCACGAACAGTTTGACTGGTTGGAGAAGTACGTGAAGGTGGTTGGGGATACGAAAGTGAAACCGTGATTTATTTACAAATAATAACACGCAGGCTGAGGTATTTACGAACAATCATTCTTTAAATTTTACAAAGTACCCCATCAAAATTAGGAAAGATGCAATTAGTTTTTTTACATTTGAGAGCGGGTATGTGTAAAGAATACACAGCCTATCCATCCATAAATTAACGAAGACCTATGTACTTCAACAACGACGGCGATAAGGAAGTTACCTACGACGCCATAGTCATCGGCACCGGCATCAGCGGGGGCTGGGCAGCTAAGGAGCTTTGCGAAAAAGGGTTAAAAACCCTGGTGCTCGAGCGTGGCCGCATGGTGCGGCATGTACTCGATTACCCCACGGCTTCTTTAGACGACTGGGATTTTGAGCGCCGGGGTGCGCCAAAGGTTTCGGAAATGAAATCGTATGCCGTGCAAAACCGCACCGGTTATACCATGAACGAAGGCTCCAAACACTGGTGGGTGAACGACGTTGAAAATCCGTACACGGAAAAGAAGCGCTTCGACTGGATTCGGGGCTACCACGTTGGCGGGCGTTCCATCATGTGGGGCCGGCAATCGTATCGCCTCAGCGAAATGGATTTTGAAGCGAATGCGAAAGAAGGCATTGCGGTGGACTGGCCAATTCGCTACAGCGATTTGGCGCCCTGGTACGACCATGTGGAGCGCTTTGCAGGCATCAGCGGTAAAAAAGAAGGCCTGGCGCAATTGCCAGACGGTGAGTTCCTTCCGCCCATGGATCTGACTTGCGTAGAAGAAGAATTCCGCAAAAAAATTGCCGATCGCTATACCGATCGCCTCGTCACCATTGGCCGGGTAGCCAACCTCTCGCAGGCGCACAATGGCCGCGGACAATGCCAGTATCGCAACCGCTGCATCCGGGGCTGTCCGTTTGGCGCCTATTTCAGCAGCAATGCCTCGACTTTACCTGCCGCTGAAGCTACCGGCAATATGACGCTGCGACCCAATTCGATCGTGAATTCCATCATTTTTGATGAGAAAAAAAACAAAGCCGTCGGCGTGCGCATCATAGACGCAGAAACGAACGAAACGAAGGAGTACTTTGCACGCGTTATTTTCAGTTGCGCCTCTACCCTGGGCTCAACTTTCATCCTGCTCAATTCCTCTTCGGATCGCTTTCCCAACGGATTTGGCAACGACAGCGGTTCGCTGGGCCGCAACCTGATGGATCACCACTTCCGCTGCGGCGCAGAAGGCACCTACGATGGCTTTGAAGATCAATACCACAAAGGCCGGCGACCTAACGGGATCTACATTCCGCGTTTCCGCAACATAGATGAAAAGACTAAGCAGAAGGACTTCCTGCGTGGTTATGGCTACCAGGGCGGCGCCAGCCGGCAAAACTGGATGCGTGGCATCAAGGAACTCGATATGGCGCTGGGCAAAGACTTCAAAGAGGCACTCCTCCAGCCCGGCCCCTGGAAAATGGGCATCACCGGTTTTGGCGAATGCCTGCCCTACGAAGACAACCGGGTGACGCTGAACCAGGAACTGCGCGACAAATGGGGACAACCCACGCTGACCATTGATGCGGAGTTCAAAGCCAACGAAATGGCCATGCGCGAAGACATCAAAATCGCTGCCGCCGAAATGCTGGAAGCAACAGGATTCAAAAACATCAAGGTGTTTGACGACGGTTCCTGGCCGGGTTTGGCCATCCACGAGATGGGTACTGCCCGCATGGGGCGCGATCCAAAAACTTCCGTACTGAACGGCTGGAATCAGGTACACGCGGCGACCAATGTTTACGTGACGGACGGTTCGTGTATGACGTCTTCGGCCTGCCAGAATCCTTCACTCACCTATATGGCTTTGACGGCGCGCGCCGCGAACCATGCTGTGGAAGAGTTGAAAAAAGGGAATCTGTAATTTTTAAGACGTTAGAATTTAGACGTTAGATTTTAGATGGCTGACGTCTTCCTATTTGAATCATTGCGCAGTAATCATGCGCTTAAGCTTATAAAAATGACCAGAAGAGAAGTAATCAAAGCGACTGCCCTCATCACCGGTTATGCGGTCTCCGGTTCTGTGCTCACTGCCCTGATGCAGGGTTGCTCAGCGCGCCAGAAGGTGGACCTAAGCAAGTGGCAACCGATGTTTTTTACCAAAGAGCAGGGGCTGACGGTGGCGGCAATGTCCGAACAGATCCTGCCTTATACCAAAAGTTCGCCGGGCGCCACAGATGTCTTTGTACACGAGTTCATAGACGTCGCACTGGCCGAATGTACTGACGAAAAAGGGCAGCAGAAATTCAAGGATGGCTTTGCGCAATTTGAAGCGGATTGTCAGAGCGAATACGGCAAGCCATTCCTTCAATGCGACGAGGAGCAACAATTAGCGTTTATGAACAAATTGGATGTTGCTGCGCGCGCCCTGGTGAAGCCGCTGACCCGGGAAGCGCTCGCAGAAAAACTGCCGTTCATCCTGAAGTTCAAGGAAATGACGATTGCTGGCTATTTTTCCTCTAAAGAAGTGGCCATGAATGTCCTGAATTACGATCCCGTTCCGGGCAAATATGTCGGCTGTTATCCGCTGGCCGAGGTTAAAGGCGGGAGAAGCTGGGCGTTGTAATAACGTTATTCCGCTACAAACCGAAAGCCCACGCTGTGGATGTTTTCAATCTTGATGTTTTCATCCTGGCGCAGGTATTTGCGCAAGCGGGAAATAAAAACATCGAGGCTGCGGCCTAAAAAATAGTCGTCTTCTCCCCAAAGTTGCTCTAAAATGGTGGAGCGCTTGACCACCTGGTTCCGGTTTTCAGACAAAAATTTCAGCAAATCGGCCTCTTTTTGGGTAAGGCGGTTAGTTTCGCCGTTGCAGGACAGGGCGAGGTTAGGGTAGTCGAATTCGTACCGGCCAATATTGATCGTCGTAGCTGCAATCGGCTGCCGGACGCCGCTCCTGCGCAGAAAAACTTCGATGCGCAAAATCAGTTCCTCTATGCTGAACGGTTTGGTGATGTAGTCGTCGGCGCCAAGTTTGAGGCCGAATATTCGATCCTCTTTCAACGACTTAGCAGTGAGGAACAGAATGGGAACATGGGTGTCGGTGCGCCGTATTTCTTTGGCTAAAGCAAAACCGTCCACTTCCGGCAGCATCACATCGAGGATGCACAAATCAAAACTTTGTTCAGCTATGACTTCCAGCGCCTGTTGGCCGTCTTTGCAATAGGTGACTTCATATCCCTGAAGTTCAAGGTTGTCGCGCGTCACAAAGCTCAGGCTTTCATCGTCTTCTACGTACAGCAGGTGTGCTTTTGCGTTCATGTTTATTTCATTCTTTTTGTGGATTCCCCCCTCTCTCCCTCTCACCCTCTCTCTCCCTCTCTCCCTCTCTCCCTCTCTCCCTCTCCTTCACAACCGGCATCAACAACCCAATCGTCGTCCCTTTTCCCGGTTCGCTGTTCAATTCAATTTTCCAGCGGTGCGCCTGGCAAACAGACCACACGTAGTACAACCCGAGTCCAAACCCCTTAACATTGTGAACATTGCCCGTAGGCACCCGGTAGAACTTATCGAAAATGAGTTTGAGGTGTTCTTTAGAGATGCCAATGCCATTGTCGGCGATGCTCAGCCGGACAAACTTTCCCGATTGCTCCAGCACAATTTTGATGTGTGGCGTCTGGCTACAATACTTCACTGCGTTGTCGAGCAAGTTGTGCAGGACATTGACGAGGTGCAGGCGGTCGGCCAAGATTTCTATGCCTTTGGCTTTGCATTCGTATTCAATCCGGCCCTTCCGTTTTTCTACCTGAACGCTGGCGCCTCCAATGATTTCACAGAGGGTATCTTCGAGGTTCAGCACTTCTTTTTTTAAATCGAGCCGCCGCTTTTCGATGCGGGTCAGTTGCAGCATTTTTTCGACCTGGTCGTTCAGGCGCTGGTTCTGATCTCTGATGATGCCTGCATACTGAAGCAAGCGGTTGTCGGCTTTCACCACAGGCGCGTTCAGAAAAACATCCGCTGCAATGCGCATTGTGGAGATCGGGGTTTTGAACTCGTGGGTCATGTTGTTGATAAAATCCTTTTGCATCTCCGAAAGGCGTTTCTGGCGCAAAATGACCAGCATGGAATAGACAAAAAACAGGATGGTCACAAACAGAATAACGGAAAAAATGACCGAGAGCTGCATTTTATCAAACAGGTAGCTGGGGCGCGTGGGGAACCTAACGCCAAAATAGTAGGTGAACTCAGCGTCTTTGGGCAGATGGCCGATCTTGATGTCTTTTTTTTCGTTGGGGGAGTAGCTGCAATAATTTCCATACAGCATTTCATTGGTCGTGCAATCGTACACTGCGTACTCGAAGTCGAGGTTCAGCATCAATTCCTGGAACTGGATGTGGAGGTAGTGCTCCAGGTCGGGCGCGTCGAACTCATTGGCAATATTGACAATGTAATAATTCGAGGTTTTTTGTTTGATGACGTCCCGGGCAGGCAGTTCGCCGTTGTTCAGGTCGGCTAAGGATTTGGCTACATTGTACAGTGCTAACCTCACTTTTTTATCGAACTCTTCCTCGTTGATGTTCCAGGTGCTAATCACCCAATAAGTCTGCATGGCGATGATGCCCATGATGGCAAAAGCGCCGAGAAGAAAGACCCTTAGTATGATGCTGTTTTGCATGAAATCAGTTAAGTTGGACGAAGATAGGGTTATCGCCATAGCCCTTTAAATGCTTAACAACTCATTAACAGACAATTACGCTAAGGTGTTGTGGATGCGGCAATAAATAGCGGAAGGATAGAACAATTTTTTCACTAATTTTGCAGCCAGTAACACTAATTTGCGGAAGTTGAAAGCAAAAGCCTTAGTATTCGTCTTCCTGATCATAGCGGGTTTCGCAGATGGCCAGACTAATGAAAATCCATTTGACCTGGCATTTCGCCTTTCTGCGCCTGTCGAAACCGTCGTTGCACCCAACGGAACCAACGGCAACCCTTTCGACTTGTCGGCGCCCACGCAGCCGGGCAGAAAAATCACTTCCAAATCCGGGGTTGTTAAAAAAATCGCCAAGCCGCGCCGTTTGCCAAATCCGGCGCGTTACCGGGGCTTTTTACTGGGCGCCATGCTGGTGAGCTTGCTCTTGCTCACTTTTTTCATTACTTTTTTCAGAAACCTGTATGGCCGCGCCTACCAGGCGATGCTGAACGACAACCTGCTGAACCAGGCCTACCGCGACCGGCAGTCGGGCGCGGGGCAAGCCTACATGATTCTGTACAGTTTGTTTTTCATCAACGGGGGGCTGTTTGTTTTTTTACTGCTGCGCCATAAAAAGGTGGAGTTGCCCGGTGAAACGCATTTGATCAACCTGCTTTACTGCGTCGGAGCGGTGCTGTTGGTGGTGTTGTTCAAACACTTGCTCTTGCGGATCATTGGCGCTATTTTTCCGATTGGTAAAGAAATCAGCGCTTACAGTTTCACCATCATGATCTTCGGCATCATGATCAGTTTGTTCCTCGGGCCAGCCAATTTTCTGATCGCTTATGCCCCTGAAAGTTTCACTGCTTTGCTGATCAATGGAACCCTGGGCATATTGGTACTGTTCTACTTGCTGCGGTCGTTGCGGGGCGCCTTTATCGCCAACAATTACCTGCTATACTATAAATTCCACTTTTTGTTGTATCTTTGCACCGTCGAAATAGCACCTGCGTTGGCACTGGTCAAAATTATCAGTAACCAATTGACAGGAATGCCAAATTTTTAAAATACTTTGTTGAATGACAACAAACGTAAAAGTTCAGGAAGGAATCTTCAAGACCGTGAAAACCATATTGGTTTCACAACCCAAGCCGGAGCGCTCTCCCTACTATGAACTCGAAAAGCGATACGGACTTCAGATTGACTGGCGCCCGTTCGTTCATGTAGAAGGTGTTGAAGCCCGCGATTTCAGAAAGCAGCGCATCCGCCCGGAAGAGTTTACGGCCGTTATTTTTAACAGTAAAAACGCGGTGGATCACTTTTTCCGCCTTTGTGAAGAGAT
>JBJXFD010000359.1:0-38773 GCA_046153985.1 Saprospiraceae bacterium | reverse complement strand
AAAACCAATTCCAGCAGCTCCGTGGTCTTCTTGTGCTGGTTGAAATAAGGCGACAGCACGAATTCCCGGAAGCGTTCCCGCTCCTTTGGCGCCAGTTCCTGAATATATTTTATCAAACGGCTTTGATCCATATTAGTAAAAATTTCATATCAAAAAAAGTTGGGACGTGCTACGTGAACGATAAAAAACTGATTTTTAGTTTTTTGTAAAAACAAAAGCATCCCTGTTTGATGCAGTAAGTTATAAAAATGTACTTACCTGCGCAAGTATTTAGCAGCACTTTTGTATTGTCGGAAGGAAATAACAATTCCGGGAAGACAAAAACGACTCGCTACTAGCAAATTATAATTCCTTTTATTTTTTTAAGACGACGACTTTCTACTAACAGATTTTTTTGATCCCATTTTATTGACCTGGCATAAGCGCCGGATCGTTTTAGCCGACAAATCCAGTTTCATTAAGATGTTGTTGGCCAATTTTTCCTGTTATCAGGAATTTATAATCTCATGAGTGTTGGTTAGGAAAGGGCACTGCAATCGTTCGCGATGGTAGTTCCCTTTTTTCTTTTTTACCAATACCGATTGCTTCCACAAGCGTTTTACGGCGCTGCTTCCTTTTTGTTTCAATTGGTTTTGCACCACAATGTTTTTTCGCATGGCGTTGCTGCTTTCACACAACGATCACAACGTGTGTGACACTGTCTTTTCATCGTGAACCGCCCTCTACAATTCAAGTGTTGCCTTACTTTCTACTCTCTACTTTCTACTTTCTACTTTCTACTTTCTACTTTAACCTTTTCCAGCACCCATGCAATCCCCATCACCAGCAGGCATCCGAAAATATTGTACCACAGGTACGACACATTCCCGATTACTTCCACCGCCCGGATGGCCGCAGCACACGAAGAAGCGATGAATTCCGGGGAATCCGAGGCCAAATCGGCGAAGAATTTGGTGACTTTGGCCACGTTTCCGGAAAGGTAAAACATCAACAAAACGATGGCTTCCGCAATCAGGGCCGCATAAAAAACCGCCCTGCCGCCAATTCTTTTCATAAAAAACGCCACGAAGAAGATGCCAAGGATGGTTCCATAAAACAAAGACCCGATGATGTTGACGGCCTGAATGAGGTTTTCAAACAGGCTGGCGGTGTAAGCGAAAAACAAAGCCAAAGCGCCCCACATCACGGTAAACAAGCGCGATGTAATGAGGTAGTGGCGGTCGCTTTTGTTTTTGTTCAAAGAGCGCCGGTAGATGTCCACCACCGTAGTCGTCGCTAATGCGCTCAACTCGGAAGAAGTAGATGACCACGCTGCCGAAAAAATAATGGCCAACAGCAAACCGATCATCCCAATCGGCATGTAACCCATAATGAAGGACAAAAACACGTAGTCCGTATCTTCCACAACGGCCTTTTCGTCCACCTTCAGGATGAGTGCGTCTACTTTTGCCTGGATGCCGGCGGAGGATTGCTGCAAGCGTTTTACCTGTGTGCGGGAGGTGTCTAAAAGCGCTTCGTTATTGCTCCGTTCTGCGGCCAGCATGTTGCGGACGGCCGTTTGTTTAAGCTGGAAAACGCTGTCGTATTGCGTGGTCAGCTGCTGGTATTCGCCATTGTACGAAGATTGTTCCAATTGCAGCACATTGGCCTTGTTGAAGTGAACGGGCGGTTGGTTGAACTGATAAAAAACAAAAACCAGGATGCCGGCAAACAGGATCATAAACTGCATGGGCACTTTAAAAATGCCGTTAAACAACAACCCCATGCGGCTTTGGGCTAAGGATTTGCCGGAAAGGTAGCGCTGCACTTGCGACTGGTCGGCGCCGAAATAGGATAAAAACAGGAAGGTGCCCGCGATCAGGCCCGACCAGATATTGTAGCGGTTATTCCAGCTAAAATCAGTGTCTACCACTTTTAGCTTGCCTAATTGGCCGGCAATGTCCATCGCGCCGTTGAACCCGATGTCTTTGGGAATCCGGAAAATAATGATCAAAACCGCTACTGCCATTCCGATCAGGATGATGGTCATTTGATGGAGTTGCGTCACGCTCACCGCTTTGGTGCCGCCCGATACGGTGTAGAAAATTACAAAAATCCCCATCAACAGGATTGTAATGTCTAACGACCAACCCATAATTTCAGACAGTACGATACTCGGTGCGTAGATGGTTAACCCGGCGGCCAATCCCCGCTGGATCAGAAATAAAATGGCGGTAAGGCTTCGGGCGCGCAGGTCAAAACGGCGCTCTAAGAATTCGTAGGCCGTATAAACATTTAGTTTGTAGTAGAGTGGCAAAGCGAAGGCGCACAAGACCACCATTGCAATTGGCAGGCCAAAATAGAATTGCAAGAAACGCATCCCGTCGTTGTAGGCCTGTCCTGGCGTGGACAAAAAGGTAATGGCGCTGGCCTGCGTAGCCATCACCGACAACCCGATGGTCCACCACGGCAAATCGCGGTCGCCCTGCAAATAGCCTTGTGTGGTGTTGACGTGGCGGGTTTTCCAAACGCCGTAAGCGACAATGCTGAACAGGGTAAGCAACAAGATGGTCCAATCGATTGGATGCATGAGTCATAACGGGTTTTAAAGACAGGAAAAGGCTCGCGAATTTCAGGAATGCACTTGGGTGAAAAGATACAAAGCGGCAATGATCGCCACGTGCAGCAGGAGCACAAAGGCATAGAGCCGGTTCCAGGAGCCGGCGATGGGCGGCTTGTCGTCTTCGTCAGGTGTATGATTTTCCAGCATTCTTCGGTGTTTTATCACGCAAAATAGAATTTGACGCTGGAATAGCCTAAATTTTAACAATTATTAACGGAATTCACAGTTGGGCAACCGCATAGGCATACCCCAAAAAAAAGCGCTGTCAACCTTGCGGTTGCAGCACTTCTTAAATGGATACCTCCTTGTCAAAGGGAGGCTTTTCGCACATAGGGAAAAAACATGGGCAATTCAGGGCAGCCATCCCCGGAAAAGAGGACTGCCGAATCATGGGATTCAGAAAAAAATAGTCATGGGATAATAAGTTTAAGCAGATAGCGCCGTTACCCGGCCAAGTGTTCATAGGATTACAGCGCTTCAAAAAAGTTTCTGGGATTTGCCCTCCGCGAAGCGCAGCTCGTCGGGCTTAATTGTCAAACGTTGATTTTTTGAGGTCGTCCCGCTGTTTTAAAAGCGTGTACCTCCCTTTATACCTGGATTGAGAAAGACGTTACCGGATTTTTAATTTTTTTTTGTAAAATTTGTTTTGGTAACTGTTCTTAAAAAGTTCTCCGGGTGAACTCACCTTTGCCTTTGGAGGCGTCCGAAGCGATGGAAGCACGGAATTAACCCGCTACGAATAAGCCGCCGGATTTTACAATGATAAAAAGTAGAGCAATTGATGAGGCAATTAAATAAAATAAAGCGGCTGTCTTATGAGACAGCCGCCTGACAATTCAAAAGCAATAAATTTATCGCACCACTTGCAACGTCTGCACATGCGTCAGATCGCCGGCCCGAAAATGTACTACGTAGGTCCCTGTTATAAGTTCGTTCAGGTCTAAAGTTGCCTGGTGTTTTCCGCTGTTCTGATCCAGCGTTTGGCGCTGAACCACCCGGCCAAATAGATCGCATACTGTGATTTGAACAGTACTACGGTGTGTTAAAGTGTAAGGAAGCAGGGCCTGTTCCTTAGCTGGGTTCGGGAAAAGATTGCCTGTCGTTCCTTTAGAATCTTGTTGTGTAGCCGGGTGTTCGACCATTGTATTTTCTTCAAAGCGTACTACCGGGTCTTCCGTTGAACCATCGGTGAGTGTGGCGTCACCGGTTTGCTGTTGTGGCTCGATGGCGTAAACTACCACACCCGACTCATCTCCGTCTGCCAGGTTTCCGGAATTGTAGTTCAATGCGCAGATGCTGAAACTGCCTGTTGCATTATTATATCCCCAAACCCGTATCCAGAGCTGGGTTCCAGCTTGCCCGGTGATGCCAATGACCGGCATGGCAGAGCCGTTTCCTTCGGTGTTGTCATCTTCGCAAACGATGTAATTCAGGCTGGAGCAACTGCTACCCCAATAAATCGCCATAACTGCATCGTTCAATGTGCCTGCCGAAGTGCGGAAAGTGACTAAACCACTGGCTGGGATGGTACATTGGAACCAGACATCTTTTGGCGAGGAAGTTCCACAGGTGCTACCGCTATAAGTAGCTGTAGCGGCTGTATTATCGCCATTCACATAGTTGCAACTGTTGCTGGCGGTCAGTTGTATGGCGGAGCATGGATTATCGTTGTTTGAATTTGCTGTTGAAGTTGTGAAGGTTTTGCTGGCCGACCAGTTGCTCCAGGTTGTTGTGCCGCAACGAACGGCTACCACGAACTCGTACTGTGTGTTTGCTGCGAGTCCGGTGAGGTCGAAATAATTTGTTGAACCGCCGGCCAGATCAACCCAAGTGGATGCGCCAACCGCGCGGTAGCTCCAGTCGAAAGCTTGTACGCCAGTGACGGAGCAGTTCAGGCGCGCAGTAGTGGTGGCGATGTTGGTAGCCGAAATTTGCGAAGTAGTTGGTGCGTTACAGGTGACATTCAAGGTTGTGAATGTCTTGCTGGCCGACCAGTTGCTCCAGGTTGTTGTGCCGCAACGAACGGCTACCACGAATTCGTACTGTGTGTTTGCTGCGAGTCCGGTGAGGTCGAAATAATTTGTTGAACCGCCAGCCAGATCAACCCAAGTGGATGCGCCAACCGCGCGGTAGCTCCAGTCGAAAGCTTGTACGCCAGTGACGGAGCAGTTCAGGCGCGCAGTAGTGGTGGCGATGTTGGTAGCTGAAATTTGCGAGGTAGTTGGTGCGTTACAGGTGGTAGTATTAGTCGTTGAGAACGTTTTGCTGGCCGACCAACTGCTCCAGAGCGTGGCATTACAACGTACAGAAATCTGAAATTCATATTGACTGTTGACTTGCAGGCTGGAAATATCCGCATAGTTAGTTGTGCTGCTGTTTAGATCAGTCCAGGCCGTTACACCAACTTTGCGGTAGCGCCAGTCATAGGCTTGTACCCCGGTGACGGAGCAATTGAGGCGCGCTGAAGTGTTGGTGATGTTGGACGCTGAAAGTTGGGTCGCGGTTGGGGCATTACAGGTATTTCCGTTGTCTTGTGCAGCAAGGCAGGCAGCCTGGGCATTGACACGGCCATATCCCATTTGGGAGGTCCAGGTTCCATTGGGCTGACCCGAAGTTGTGGAATAGCTGTAGCCCCCTACTTTCTGACAAGTAGATTCAAGGATATTCCTGGCTTGTGCAGCGGTCAGGTTTGGATTGACAGACAACATGAGCGCTACAACAGAAGCTGCATTGGGGCAAGCGGCGGAGGTACCATTGAAGGCGGCAGTATAGTCACCTGAAACAGAGCCTGCACTCCCTGCAATATCAGTTGTTATGATCTTTACGCCAGGCGCCGAGACATCCAGCCCGGTTCCGTAATTAGAACCCCACCAATCCTCGCCATCGCAGGAAGTTGGACTTTTACGGGTATCGCACATACTGGATGCTCCTACAGCGATGGCATTGGCAAAAAGTGAAGGATAAGAGGCTGACGAGTTATCATCATTGCCTGCTGAAAACAATACAGGAGCGCCTTTGCCATTTCTGCCATTGGTAACGGCATTGGTAATGGCTGTACTGACTAAGGTAGAAGCGGAGCCGCCACCCCATGAATTGCTAAGCACACTTGCCCCTGCCGTTTGCCACGACCAGTTGATGGCATTTGCCTGCCAGCTGTTAGTCGTATACCAATCTTCTTCCCCAACGGGCGTATAGGCTATACGAACAGGTATAATTTTGCAATTATAGGCATTGCCGGCCAATCCAATAGCATTGTTGGCTTTCGCTGCAATCATACCTGCGCAGGCGGTTCCGTGTGAGTCGTCGTTGCTCGCATTGCCTGCGCCGCCCAGTCCGGTTGCATCGTATCCGGAAAGCATGTTCGCAATCAGATCAGGGTGATCAATATCTACGCCTTCGTCGAGTACAGCAACTTTTACAGAAGCGCTACCGGTGGTAATGCTCCAGGCTTCTTCTACATCCATGTCTGCATCCGATACGCCTACGTTCACCCACGCATTTCCATTCCAGTATTGGCCATTGTTTTTTTGTGACCACTGGGCAATTTGGAGCGGGTCGTTGGTGTGAGGCTTCATAATTAGCAGGAAGTTTACTTCTGCAAAAGCAGGCTTTCCGGTTCGTTGGAGCGCATCTGCAATGTCCAGAGCCCGCCCCATACGGTTTTCTGGTATTTTAATGGAGTAAATCAATTTATCAAATTCATTTTGAACCGGGGTTTCAAGGCCTTTTTCCTTACAGGTTTTTTCCAGCCACAGTAAGTCGCCTGGCTGCTTCAATCCAACATTTACCTGGTCGAGAACACCTTGTCGGGTTCCATCGCGGTACAGCAAAAAGGGCGCCGCGTATTTCATCCCGGATAAGTCATTCAGGGCGACCAGTAATTGGATAACCTGGTCTGATGTGACGCCTGGCTTCACGATAAGCACAGTGGCATCCAACTGATGGAATTCAAGATTGGCATCGTACACGAGCAGGTTAGATACGGTTTTAATTTTTGCACTTCGGGCTTCTGTGGATAGGCTGGCATCGAATCCTACCAGAATTCGCGAGGTATCCAGCTTGAAGTATTGGATGCCTTCAATGTTTTGAACCTGGTAATTTTTTTGTTGTGCAAGTGTGGATGTTGTCGCTATGCAAATGACCATCAAGAGGAAGGCCGCTAGCATAAAAAATTTCTGAATGGAGAATAGTGGTTTCATGTTTATGATTTTTTGTAAACTAATTTTCTGATGTTTTATGGTTGAAAGTCACATGCGTACTTTCTATCTCTTACTTATTGCCGCTAATCGGTAATTGGTAACCCTGATATGAGGAAAAAATGATTTTTTTTGTAAAAATCTGGAGGTGATTATGTAATAAATTGATTTTCAATTTATTGAAACAAGACTTATTCGATTGTATACCAAGATAATTTTGCCGGGTGTTACCTATCCCATTACCCTATCAAAAATAAAATTCCATTAACAGTAACAAAACGATTCATTGCCATTTCAGTTTTTCAAACTGATAGGTAAAAGTAATCATATATCTCTTTTCACAAAGCATAAATTTAAAAAAAAGTCATTCCCAAAAATTCGGGATGACTCCTGTTGCCACACCACTTTGAGGAAGTAAGGCCGAATCCCACTTTTTTTAAATTTTATTTTTAGAAACCTTCTTTGTTTCTATTAATCAAATACATAGCGAAAGGAGTCAAATATCTTCCTACCAACCTTCCCTTATTGAATAATCCGGCTTAATTTTGGCCTCCTGTATAAAGCAAACAACTCAATTATGGAGCAAAAGAACATTCGTAAAGAAGACGCCCTGTACTATCATGCCAAGGGCCGACCCGGCAAGATCGAGGTCATTCCCACCAAAGAAACCAACACGCCGCGAGACCTTTCCTTAGCTTATTCGCCGGGCGTAGCAGAACCCTGTCTGGAAATTGCAGCCAATTGGGAGGACGTGTACAAATACACCGCGAAAGGCAATTTAGTCGCAGTGATCAGCAACGGGACTGCCGTGTTGGGCCTTGGCGATATTGGTCCCGAAGCCTCCAAACCGGTCATGGAGGGCAAAGGTGTGTTGTTCAAAATATACGCCGACATAGACGTATTCGACATCGAAATTGATGCAAAAGGCATTGATGAATTTGTCAATACGGTGAAAGCCATTTCGCCCACGTTCGGCGGCATCAACCTGGAAGACATCAAAGCGCCAGAGTGTTTTGAGATTGAAAAACGCCTGCGCAAAGAGTTGAATATTCCGGTCATGCACGACGACCAGCACGGCACGGCCATCATCAGCGGCGCGGCCTTGCTGAATGCGTTGGAAGTGGTCAACAAAAATATTGAGGACGTACGCTTCGTGGTCAGTGGAGCGGGCGCTTCAGCCATTACCTGCGCCCAGATGTACCTGCTGCTTGGCGCAAAAGCGGAGAACATGGTGATGTTTGACCGAACCGGTATCATCCACAGCAGCCGGGAAGATATGGCCGAAACCAAAGCCCTGTTTGCAACCTCGCTGTATCCGCCGGAAACAACCCTGGCAGAAGCCATGAAAGGCGCCGATGTTTTTCTGGGATTGTCCAAAGGCAATATTTTGAGCCAGGACATGGTGCGTTCCATGGCGAACAGTCCGATTGTGTTTGCCATGGCCAATCCCGATCCGGAAATTACGTATGAGGCGGCAACTTCGGCCCGCGCGGATGTCATCATGGCCACGGGCCGCTCGGATTACCCCAACCAGGTGAACAACGTATTGGGTTTTCCTTACATTTTCAGAGGCGCTTTGGATGTGCGCGCCACCGACATCAACGAAGCGATGAAACGGGCTGCGGTTTATTCCATCGCAGAATTGGCGAAAAAACCGGTGCCCGACAGTGTGGCCATGGTCTATAGCGACAACCGTCTTACTTTTGGGCCTACGTATATTATTCCCAAGCCGATGGACCCCCGGCTTCTCACTACCGTAGCGCCTGCTGTTGCCAGGGCCGCCATGGAAAGCGGGATTGCGCGGCATCCCATTCAGGATTGGGAGGCTTACGAACAGGAATTGGCGCGCCGCGGCGGATACGACAACCAGGTCACCCGGGTACTCATCAACAAAGCCAAACGCCACCCCTGTCGCGTGGTGTTTGCCGATGCCGAAGATCCCCGGGTGCTGAAGGCAGCCCAGCAAGTGCGCGATGAGCAAATTGCTTTTCCGATTCTGTTAGGCAATGAATCCCTGATCCGGAATTTGATGGAAACCTTCCACATTGATTTAACCGATGTGCCGATTATTGACCCAAAATCTCTTGACACAGAAGCAACCTGTACAGCATTTGGCGAGCACCTCTACGCGAAGCGGCAACGCAAAGGCATGAGCAAGACGAAATCGCTGAAAAATATGTCGCATCGCAATTACTTTGGCGCTATGATGGTCGAAATGGAGCAGGCAGATGCCGTCATATCAGGAATTACCCGCAATTATCCCGATACGATCCGTCCGGCACTCCAGGTTATTGGCACTAAAGCCGGAGTAAAAAAGGTGGCAGGCATGTATATTGTGATGACCAAACAAGGGCCAATTTTCCTCTCGGATACCACGGTAAACTTCAATCCAACAGTCGAAGAAATTGTCGAAATTACGGAACTGACGGCGCAGGCGGTTCGCAAATTCAACATCGAGCCGCGCATCGCTTTGGTCAATTATTCCAATTTTGGCAACGCCGCCGGGGAAGACGCCGTGAAAATGAACCGGGCTGTAGCCATTTTGCAGGAAAAGTATCCCGACCTGATCGTAGACGGCGAAATGCAGGCGCACCTTGCTTTCGATACAGAACTGCTGCGCAAAAATCACCCGTTTTGCAAATTGGCCGATGGCCCTGCGAATACGCTGATTTTTCCGAACCTTTCTTCCAGCAACATTGCCTACAACCTTTTAAAAGCGGTAGCTGGCGTGGAGGCGGTTGGCCCCATTTTGCTGGGCTTGCGCAAACCGGTTCACGTGCTGCAAATGGGCAGCTCGGAACGCGAAATTGTGAATATGGTGGCGTATGCGGTGGTGGAGCACGCGGGAGTGTAGGGGGGATGGTTACTGGTTATTTGTTATTGGTTATTTGTTATTAGGAGGAGGTTTGATGATCCGTATCTCGATGCTGTTCCTACCAATAACTAATAACCAATATCCCAATAACCAATATCCCAGTAACCAATAACCAATATCCCAGTAACCAATAACCACTCCGAACCAACCCACAAGCAATTTCCCGCATCCTTAAAATGCGTTTGAAATGGCAGCCTGCGGGTTGCCCATGACCATAGAAGGCCGGGCAGGAATGTTCGGCTTTCTGTTTTAAGAACACGATGGAGCTACTTGAAAAAATTGTAGAAGAAGCGCTCGCCCTTGGCTGGGTAGACTGGACCGTCACCATTACGGCGCTGATTTACGTGGTGCTGGCGGCGCGTGAAAATCCCTGGTGCTGGGTTTGGGGCATCGTCAGTTGCGGCCTGTGGGCTTATGCGAGCTTTGCATTTTATAGCCTTTATTTGGACGCGTTGTTGCAGTTGTTTTATGTGGCCATGGGCTTCGTGGGGTTGTATTATTGGCGAGCGGGTAGGGGACAGGCGGAAGCGCCAATTCTACGCTGGCCTTTGCGGCAACACTTGCTCTGGCTGGCAGGAGGTTCTTTGCTGGCCGTAGCTTTTGGCTATTTTTTCGATGCTTACACGCCTGCTGCAGCAACGTATCTTGATGCATTCGTTACGGTTTTTGCCATGCTGGCCACCTGGCTAATGACCCGAAAAATTCTGGAAAACTGGCTTTATTGGATTGTTATTGATGCCGCTTCGGTTTACCTTTTTGCTTCACGTGGCGCCTGGTTGCTTGCTGCGGTGATGGTGGTCTATACGGTGATTGCTGTGGTCGCGTATTTTGGTTGGAGGAAACGGGTTTACCCCCTGAGGCGAGCGTAATTGTCGGAATCAGAATTTACAGGATTCCAGAATTTTCAGAATTAACCCATCCTTAAAATCCTCAAATTCAGAAAATTTGAATGAAGACAAAAAAGGCTATTTCAGGCAGGAGCCTGAATAATAGTACACGCGGGGCAGAGCTTCGACTTGGCTTCGACACGCTCAGCCACCGGCTCAGCTACCGAGCCGCCGCGCGAGCGGAAGAAAATTATTGCGTATGGAAATGACCTACAACTCAAACTACCCGTCCATTGACGACTTGCGCGCCCGTGCCCGGCAGCGCATTCCGAGGTTTGCCTTTGAATACCTCGACGGCGGCTGCAATGAGGACATCAACCTTCATAAAAATACTGCCGAAATCCGGGAAGTAGAATTGAAACCTTATTACTTAAAGGAATACAAGGCTTCAGATTTAAAAACCGAACTTTTCGGGCAGGTTTACGATGCGCCTTTTGGCGTGGCGCCGGTGGGTTTGCAGGGACTGATGTGGCCCAACGCCCCGGAAATTTTAGCCAAAGCGGCGATTGCACACAATATTCCGTTTGTTTTGAGCACGGTGAGCACTTCGAGTATTGAGCGCATCGGCGAACTGACCGCAGGCAAGTTTTGGTACCAGCTCTACCACCCTGCGGACAATGCTTTGCGCGACGACCTGCTGAACCGCGCGGAGGCCGCCGGCTGCCAGGTTTTGGTGCTCCTTTGCGACGTACCCACCTTTGGTTACCGGCCGCGCGACATCCGAAACGGGTTGGCCATGCCGCCAAAAATGACCATGCGCAATGTTTTGCAAATTTTGGGCAAACCAAATTGGGCGATCAACACCCTCCGGCATGGGCAACCAAGTTTTGCAAATCTGAAAAAATACATGTCGAAAAACATGGACATGGGGCAACTCGGCGCCTTCATGAACCAAACTTTTTCAGGGCGGTTGAACGAAGCAAAAATCGCTGCGATCCGCGAGCGCTGGAAAGGGAAAATCGTACTGAAAGGCGTAGTGAGCGAAGAAGATGCCGACCTGGCCGTTCGACTGGGGTTGGATGGCATTATTGTGTCCAACCACGGCGGGCGTCAACTGGATGCCGGGCAGTCTACCATCCATGCGCTTGTGCCGATTGTCCGGAAATACGCCGGTCAAATTAAAATAATGCTCGACAGCGGCGTGCGCACCGGCCCCGATATTGCCTGCGCGCTGGCGAGCGGCGCCGAATTTGTGTTTCTCGGGCGGTCGTTCATGTACGGCGTTGCCGCTTTGGGAAAAGATGGCGGCCAGCATACCATGTCCATCTTAAAAATCCAATTGAAGCAGGTGATGGAGCAGCTTTGTTGCGAGCGGGTGGCGGATTTGCCGGGGCATTTGATTTGGGCGGAGCCCAAAAAATAGAAGACACGAGGCCGGAGCTTCGACTTACTTCGACTTACTTCGACTTCGCTCAGTACAAGTCGCTCAGTACAAGTCGCTCAGCCGCCAGCTCGACTACCAGCCTCGCGCCAGCAGTGATTACTTTCCTGGCTGAGGATTCGACGGCCTTCTCATCACTAAGCTGTCTGCCGGGTAATTCGCTTTCAACGTATCCATTTGCGCTTTGGCCCAATTGACGAGCGTTTGGCGCTGCTGATCCGTGAGTTTGGCCTCCGGGTGCAAGCCCATATAGGTGTATGAAGGCAGGGGCATCTCTTTTTCTTCCACCATTTCCACCACTTCTTCAAACTTGTGATTTTGAATGGCGATTTTCCGGGTGGTGAAGTCAGAAAAATTCAAATGCCGTTTGCCATCTTCAACATGCCCTGCCAGCCACCAGGCAGCGGGTTGAACATTGGCGTACCATGGGTATTCGGTTTTGTTGCTGTGGCAATCGTCGCAGGCGCCTTTCAGGATAGAAGCGACTTCTGCAGGCACCTCGTACTTGGTGGATACGTGGTTTTGCTGGTCGTTGGAGTCATTTTTTTCCGGGCGGATAAACTGGATAATGACCATTACTGCCAGGAGACCGAGGAGGATTTTCTTGAGCATAGTGTTTTTTTTTCAATAAATCGTCAAGATTGAAGGGGAAATATCTGACATTTTACCCAAATATAAGACAGATTTAAATGAGCTGTATCTTTTTCAAAAAGATATTTTATAACTGCAAGATAGTTGTGAACAGTTGTAATGAATGAATCTGTTGAGAGTTGGTAAATTAGTTTTAATATTTAAAGAATTTATTTCATTGAAATTACGTCCCTGGCAAATAGTATTCGCGATTTCCAGTAGTCAAACCTGGAGATATTGTCTACTTTAACTCCACGCTTGACACTATGAATACAGATTAGAGAATTCGGCAAATTTTTTATAACTATTGCCACATGCTGAATAGAGTCTTTTTTACCAAAAAAAATCAAATCACCTGGTTGCATTTTATCAAATTTGACGAAACGACCTAATTCTGACTGTTTAGCTGAACTGGGGGACAATTTTATTCCAAATTCATTTAAAACATAACTTGTAAAACCGGAACAATCAAAACTATCAGCCGGGCTTTTGCCTCCATATTTGTAAGGCGTATCAATGAATTTTTGAGCAAAATCTACGACCTTATCGCGCAAAGAAGAGGTGTAAGCTTCCGAAGAAGCGCCTGTTAGTGGGTTCCGTGTATAAGTTCCTAATTCAGGCAGAAGGGGGCCCGTGAAACTGGTGTCTTCTTCAGTGGGAGGCTCCCGATATAACCCTGAGCAATAAACGTTCTCAGGTTGACAGAATTCAATTTTAAAGCCATAAAAAAAACCGATACACGGAGTTCCCCGATTGCTGATTTTTAATGTCCATTTTCCATTAACAGTTCCGGTGTTTATATGTTCTAAACAACTTCTAAATGGGTAGTATAAGTCTGAAAACCTGCTGCTCTTAGGTAGATGGGAGAACAATATGGCATTCATTAGCATCGTATCCAGCAAGAGGGATTGTTTGCATGGCGTAAATTTAATTTCCCAACGAGAAATAAAACTGTTATCACTGCTGAAATCACCACGGACTAATGGTATGGTTTGTCCTCCCGGAGAAGTTAGTGAAATTTGTAAATCACTCAAAAAATCATGATCAAAATACAATTCCACAGCACATATACCCTGTTCGACAGTTGAAAAGTCATCGAAAATCGCTCCATCTACCTCCCAATTAAATTTACGTTCAAAATTGCCAAATATTGGTACATTGCATTTGGAGTAGTTGCATTCTTGTCCAAAAATGTTTAAGTACAACAAAAGAAAAAAAGCGATGTTAAAGATGCGGGTTATTAAGGTCGTCATTGCGGAGTAATTAAATTTGATTGGTTATCATTACACGTATTAAGGTTTCTTTTGTTCCAACTTATCCAAGATTATTAACAAGTCCTGGATATCTAACAGGTAAGCGCGATTTGCATCGGGCATAGCTTTGAAGGTAGATTGGGCCTTTTCCAGGAGCTTTCTCGCCTGTGCATATTCTTTTAACTCAACCAGAACAGTCGCTAAATTCCAATACCTTGTTGCGGTCGTAAGATGGGAAGTGCCTAACTCCTTTTCATTAGCGTTGACTGCTTTTTCTAACAATTCTTTTGCAGCTTTGAAATCCTTTACCTCTTTATATACCGAAGCGAGATTAGAATAAACAATTGCAGTATTGGAATGATTCGGGCCAAAATGGCGCTCGGTTAATGTAGCCGCTTTTTCTAATAATCGTTTTGCTTCCGGATGGTTTTTTAAATTCTGAAAAACAGCGCCAAGGTTGGCGTAGCTTACGATTGTGTTCGGATGGTAGGGACCATAGAATCTTTCATTAAATCGCATTACTTTGTCTAAGAGTTCTTTAGCTTTTTCATAATCTCCTATCTCTTGAAACACAGTTGCCAAGTTTCCAGAATTCAACATAGTAGCAGGGTGTTCAGAGCCAAAATGCTGCTCATTTATTGCTAGTGCTTTCAGTAATAATGTCTTTGCATGTTCGTAGTCTTTCATGTTCTGAAGCACTGATGCCAAATTGCAATAACTCTGAGCTGTAACCGGGTGCTCCGGAGCGAAATTCTGCTCATTGGATGCCACTGCTTTTTCTAATAGATTTTTGGCAGCATCGTATTCATTTATACTTAAAAACAATAAAGCAAGATTGGAATAGCTGGCAGCGGTAGCGGGATGATCAGGGCCGAATTTTTTCTCATCATAAGCCACTGCCTGTTCCAGAAGTGCTCTTGCCTCCTGCAACCTTCCCTGTTTTTGAAGTACGATGGCAAGATTAGAGTACTTCGTCATTAAAGCAGGGTGATCAGGACTAAAATTTTTCTCGTCCAATGCAATTGCTTTTTTTATTAATTCTATTGACTGTTGATAATCACCTGTCTCTTTCAGAACCATCGCCAGATTCGAGTAATTTTCTGAATTAGCAAGATGGCCCGGCCCGATTTTTTTTTCATTTAGAGCAATTACCTTTTCAAACATTTTTTTTGCTTCTTCATAATGTCCTAAATCTTTGAGTGCATTGGCGAGGTTGGCGTAATTTTTTAACGTAACCGGGTGGTCAGGGCTAAATATTTGCTCATTTGATGCAACTACCCTTTTTAGTATTTCTATGGCTCTGTTGTGTTCTCCCAAATCCTGTAGCACCAGAGCCAGGTTAGTATAACTCTGATTTGTAGCGGGATGCTCTACTCCAAAAAGCTTCTCATTTATTTCTATTGTTTTTTTTAATAAGGCTTCTGATTCCCGAAATTTCCCCCAGGTTTTAAGCGACAAGGCCAGGTTTGTATATTTTATGGCTGTAGAAGGATGGTTCATCCCAAAACTTCTCTCATCTGACACCACTGCCATTTCCAGCAATTCTTTGGATTTTCTGAAATCCCCCAAATTCTGTAGGACTGTTGCCATGTTGGCGTAGCTTCGGGCTATAACCGGATGGTCAGCAGGATAATTTTTTTCATTTGCTGCTACTACTTTTTCCAGCAATTCTTTTGCTCCGAGGTAGTCTGCCTGATCTTGTAAGACCAGCGCCAGATTGGAATAGCTTCTGGCTGTAGTCGCATGAGTGGTTCCAAAGTTGTCTTCATCTGATTGGACTGCTTTTTCTAATAATGCCTTAGCGTTTTGATAATCTCCCAAAGATTGGAGGACTAACGCCAGGTTGTTGTAGGCAATGGATAGCTCCGGATCACCTTCTTTAAGCAGGCGTTTGCAGATTTCTACATTTTTTTTGTTGAAAACCAAGGCTTTAGGAAAAACACCCAAGTCATAGTAAATCATTCCGATTTCCAGGTAGGCGAATGCCAGTTCCATATCTTTTTCCAGTTTGGTTTTCTCCAGCAGTGCAACGGCTTTTTCGTATACTTCTGCCGCCTGGCGGTATTGAAATAACAGGTTATGGGATTGAGCTTTTAACTGATAACTGCTCACAATTTGGTGAACTCTTTCCATTTCTTTTTCTCTGGCCATCTTATACTGCACCTTATCTCTATTTATCTTTTGCAGGTTGGAATTGGCTTCTTCAGCATCTCTTTCCAGGCTTTCTATATCGAGTAAAGCGATGGCTTGTTCAATTTCTCCTTTTTCATAGAGTTGGTAAGCTGTTATATATAACTCGGATGCAAAGTCTAAATTCACTGCTGCCATTTGCCTTACAGTTTCCGGCAGGCGTTCCTTTGCAGCTTCCAGTTGTTTGGTTAACAATAGTTCGGCTTCATACCAGTCGCTAATTTCACGTCCGAGGCTTTGCCTTAGTTCAGCGAGAACTGCTTCCCGTGCAGCGCCACCTTTGCGCAAATCTGCAATCAGAGCCTCATGCCGTTCAGTCAAGACATTGAGGTTGATTTTGTATAGTTCGGTCTGGGCTTTTGCCAATTGGCCCTGAGGGGCGAGAAAAACGTTGACCGGGCTTTGTCTGCCAATGACAACGTCCAATAATTCCCTTTTATTCACAACTTCCAGGCCATTTTTTTCTACCTCTATCTTTGTAGAACTGCCCTGTTCGCGCCCAACAAAGACCAAATGAAATATTCCTTTGCTATCTGTATCATCAGGAGTAGTGGAAGGCGCAGTAACGTACGCATCCTTGACGTATTCTATTTTGCCTGTAGTGTACCTGCTGTTGTGAACAGACACCTGGCCGGAGAGTTTAATCTGCTGGGCACTTGCGGTGTAAGTCACCAATGTCAGCAGGAAAGGAATTGTATTTTTCAAGGCTTATCTATTTTTTTTAATTTTTTGATGATCTTTTGGATGTCTTTCCGCGCTGGTTGGTACGCTAATAGTTGTTGAAAATCTTCGATAGCTTCTGTTTGTTTTTCCTGACTCAGATTTTTTAAGCCTCTTTGTTCATAGCAGACAGCTAAATGTTCTGTGGCACTTTTTAGCGCTGGTTCAGAAGCGGAACCTTCTTTCTGAATAGCTTCGCAAGCCTTTGCGCCATAGTAAATAGCAGCATCCAAATTGCCTGTTTCCTGAAAGGCCGCCGAAGCCAATTGATAGGCAGGGATAATTTTGGAATGGCCTACCCCAAAATACGCCTCCTTGGTTTGAATGCCTGCAACTAAATATTCGAGGGCTTTTTGGGTGTTTCCATTTTCCCGGTAAACCGCTGCGGCTTCTTCATAGGTATCCGCCAGCTCCTGATGCCTCCCATCAGGATTTTCCTGAAGCAGCTTCAAAGCGTTTTCGTATTGCGTTAAAGCCTCCCGGGGTTGTAAATTTTTTAGAAATGATCTTGCTTTCAGACGATAACTTTCAAAAGATAGAGATAGCTGTTTTTGGACAAATAAATGGGCTGTATCAAGATTGGAAATGTTGCTGTCGAGTTGGGCAATGTTGTTAATAACATCTTTGGCCTCGGCATCCAGTTTGGTTTCGTCCAATGCTTCAATGGTCTTTTCAATTTCTCCGGCTTTGAAATACTCGTAAGCTTTCCGATACATGTCGGAGGCAAAATCAAGGTTGGCAGATGCAAGTTCTACGGCAATCTCAGGCAGCCTTTTTTTGAGAGATGCTAATTGTTCGTTGAGTAATTCTTCCGCTTCAAACCGGTTGGCAATGGTTCGTCCAAGCTGCTCCTCCAATTGGGAGATGGCCGCTCTACTTTCTGCTCCTTCTTGCCGGAGCCTTTTTATTGTCTGGTCGTACCGGGCAGTTAATGATTTGATGTTGACCTGGTACAGTTCGGTCTGCGCCAGCGCCAACTGGCCCTTTGGCGCCAGAAAAACCCTAAACGTAGTTTTGCGTCCGATGACGACATCCAGAAGATCTCGTTTATTCACGACTTCAAATCCAGGCTTTTCAACATTGAGTTGTATGGAAACACCCTCTTTTATTCCTACAAATTCCATGTGAAAAATGCCGTTGTCGTCTGTGTCGTCGGGCTTTGTAAATGGGGAGCTCACATAGGCGTCTTTGACGTATTCTATTTTGCCGGTATTGTATTTGCTGTTGAGGATGGAGACCTGACCGGTGAGGGGGATTTGCTGGGCAGTGCTAAGATTAACATTTAATAAAATGAAAATGGACAGAAATGACTTTGTCATGGGTGCTAATTTTTTATATTTAATGCACTACTTTTAGTCTTTTTTGCCTTCAAGTTCATCCAGCTGCCTCAATAGATTTTCGGTCTTCTTAGTTTTCGGATGATTCTCGCCTAAATTATTTCTAAAAATAGTCAGCGCCTTGTTTAGTAATTCCTTCGATTTGGAAAAATCTTCCAGGCCTGCGAGCACGACAGCTAAGTTAGAATAACTCTGAGCCGTGTTAGGGTGGTTTTGCCCGAAGTTTTTCTCATTGGAGTGCACGGCCTTTTCCAACAGCACCTTAACCCCTTCGTAATCTCCTAAATCCTGAAGCACATTAGCCAAGTTGGAATAACTCCGAGCCGTGCTGGGATGGTTTGGCCCGAAGTTTTTCTCATTAGCGCGCATGGCCTTTTCCATTAGTACCTTGGCTGCTTGAAAGTCTTTTAAGTCCTGAAACACAGTAGCTAGGTTTGAGTAACTCACCGCTGTGTTGGGGTGGTCTGTTCCAAAGTTTTTTTCATTAGAGCGTACAGCCTTTTCTAACAGATTTTTCGCCGCTTGGAAATCCCCCAAGGACTGCAATACGGTAGCCAAATTGGAGTACCTCACCGCTGTGATAGGATGGTCTGGCCCCAAATTTTTCTCTGTCGACGCCAATGCCTTTTCCAGTAGCACCTTCGCCTCCGCAAAATCTCCCAAGTCCTTAAGCACTATTGCTAGATTAGAGTACCTCACTGCCATATTGGGGTGGTCTGTTCCAAAATTTTTAAGATCAGACTGTAGTGCTTTTTCCAGCAATTCTTTTGCCGCTTGGTAGTCAAATAAGTTCTGAAGCACAATAGCCAATTTGGAGTAACTCCGAGCGGTGCTAGGGTGGTCAGACCCAAAATTTTTCAGATCAGACTGTAGGGTCTTTTCCAACAGCTTCTTCGCTCCTTGGTAATCCCCTAGAGCTTGAAGCAGGGTAGCTAGGTTGGAGTATCCCAATGCTGTGTAGGGATGATCAGGCCCAAAATTCTGTTCGGTTGTGTACAATACCTTTTCCAACAGCCCCTTCGCTCCTTGATAATCACCTAAGTCCTTTTGCACTAAAGCAAGATTTGAGTAATCTCTCATTGTAGTGGGATGGTCTGCCCCAAGGTTTTTTTCATTAAAATGCACAGCCTTTTCCAGCAACTTTTTTGCCTCATGATAATCTCCTAAATCCTTAAGAATTAAAGCCAAGTTTGAGTAACTTACTGTGGTAGCAGGGTGGTTTGTTCCATAATTTTTCTCATTGGAGCGCACAGCCTTTTCCATTAGATATTTCGCCTCTTGATAATCCCCTAAATCTTGAAGTACAGTGGCCAGGTTTGAGTACCTTATCGCTGTGGTGGGGTGGTCTGGCCCATAGTTTTGCTCTGCAAATTGCAAGGCCATTTCCATCAGCCTCTTCGCCCCTCGATAATCCCCTAAATCTTTAAGTACAGTAGCCAGATTTGAGTAACCCACTGCCGAGGTGGACTGATCCGGTCCAAAATTTTTCTCTGCTAATGCCAATACTTTTTCCAAGTACCCTTTCGCCTTTTGGTAGTTGCCTAAGTCTTTTTCAACTAAAGCTAAATTATTATAGGCTAAAAGTAGTTCTGGTGCATTTGGGTCCAGTAAAGTTTCACAGATGTCCATATTTTTTTGGTTGTATTCTAGTGATCTTTGATAAATCCCCAAATCCCTGTAAATAAGGCCAATATCCACGTAAGCATAGGCAAGTTCCATGTCTATCTCTTTTTTCGTTTTCTCTAAAAGTACAATAGCTTTTTCATATACCTCAGCCGCTTTCTGATATTGAAAAAGGAGACTATAACCTTCCGCCTTCAACTGGTAGCTCTTCACAATCTGGCTGACGCGCTCCTGCGCCTGCTCCAGTGCAGCTTGATATTGCTCCAGGTCTGCTGTGATGCGGTGGAGATTGGTGCTCGCTTCGATGGCATCCTGATCTAAACGCCTGGCATCAAGCAAGACGATAGCTTTTTCAACCTCCCCTTTTTCGTAGAGTTGATAAGCTTGCACATACAATTCAGAAGCGAAGTCCAGGTTTACGGCTGCCAGTTGTTTGACGGTTTCAGGAAGTCTTTCTTTGATGGCTTCCAGTTGTTTGTTCAGGTACTCTTCGGCTTCGTACCAATTGCTGATTTCCCGACCAAGCTTCTGTTCCAGGTCAGCGATAGCCGCTTTGCGTTCTTCCCCGCCTTTTCGAAGACTGGTAATCAATTTATGATGCTCGGCTGTCAGCATTTTTACGCTGATGTCATAGAGCTCCGCCTGGGCTTGGGCCAGTTTTCCTTTTTCCGCCAGGTAAACTTTGACAGGTGTTTTTCTTCCGATGACTACATCCAATAATTCACTGTGGTTAACGACTTCCTGTCCAGCTTTTTCCACTTCAATTTTCACGGGTGTACCGCCATCAATGCCGACGAATTCAAGATAGAACAAGCCATTATGATCCGTATCATCCGGCGTAGCGAATGGAGCACTTACATACGCGTCTTTGATGTATTTGATCTTACCTGTGTTGTAACGGCTGTTGTGGATGGAAACCTGGCCAGAAAGGGTGATTTGCTGAGCGGAGGTGGTATGGGCATTAATGGCTAATGCCAATACATAGAGGATGATGTTTTTCATAGGTGTCAATTATCTGGCGTCATGAAAATAGGAACTTCTCGTTTGGTTTGTAGTGGTATTTCAGGCATTTCGTGAGGCTTATATCCTTTTTTGGATACCCGAATAGTCTGAAATTGCTGTTGTTTATCTTCTGGTATGTACAGGGTATATTCACCGTATTGGTTGGAGAATGCTTCTTCACCTTGGATGACCACCCGGGCGCCCTCAATGGCTTCGCCAGTCTCCTTATTTTTGACTATACCGAATATTTTATCCAAGCCGAAGAGCTTAGCTTCTAACGCGATGTATTTGCCCCTGATAAGTTGGTAGAGTGAATCTTTTTTTGCAGTTCGATAAGGTTCACCTAAAGGGTCTTCAAATAGGATTTCTACTCTGGCATCGGGATGAAAAAAAGCATCGCTAATTTGTAGAAAAGTGGCTTCTCCTTCATTATTGATCTGCTTGGAGACGATGGCGTCTCCATAAATAAGTGTCACCTTGCCCCGATTGGGCAACACTTTCTCGGCCTTGCCGCCGGGACCATGGATAAGAATCGTGACACTGTTAGATGCAAGATCAACGGGCGAGATACGCTCATTATATACCAATATGACAAGAATAATTCCCAGAAATCCAATAAGCCCCACCAACCACCTGCGTTTAGCAGGACTGTGCAAAAAGCCTGTAAGGCGCTTTTCGGGTAATTGCTCAATGATTTGTATTAGAGCTTCGTTAACCCCCTCCAAGGTATCTCGCTGTTCTGCAAGAGGGGTACTTCCAATCCGCTTTTCTTTTGCATATTGCTCGTAGCGAGCTGATTGCAGAATGACTTCCTGATGAAGGTCTTTATCACCTAACCTTGAAGTGAGTTGAAGGAGTTCCTTGATTGCTTTTTCTGTTTTGCCACTGGCGATTAGCTGTTGGAGTTGGCTTTTCATTAATGAGAAATTTGCGTAAAGTTTTGCTAAGTAATTTTCTTCTAATCTGTTGAATAGATTCGTAATATCTAAATTTTATCTCAGTGGTAGTATAAACTTAATCCCATTTTTTTTCTCGAAGGAGAAAAAAAACTTGCACAATTCAAAACTTCATCGTAATATTGCAATGAATAAATGATCAACATCAATGGGCGCTACTAAAACTGACCACTTCACCGACCAGCAAAATGAGCTGGCGACCTTAGCCAAAGCCTTGGGGCATCCGGCGCGGGTGGCCATCATCGAATACCTGATCAAGGTAGATACCTGCATTTGCGGAGACATTGTGAACGAGTTGCCGCTGGCGCAACCCACCGTTTCGCAACACCTGAAAGAACTCAAAAATGCGGGCCTTATTAAAGGATCCATTGATGGCAATGCCATTTGTTATTGCATTGACGATCAGACTTGGAAACGGTTTCACGGTGTGTTGAATGCCATGTTTACCAGCTTTCTGGAGAAAAAGAGCAAGTGCTGTTAATAATGCGGTAAATAAATCACTCATATAAACAAACAAAAAATGCAATCATCATCAGAACAACTCAAATCGTTGGTGCAGCAAAAGTATTCCGAAATCGCCCTGCAGGACAAGGAAGTGAACATGGCTTCTTGCTGTGGCGCGGGTGGCTGTTCCACGGAAGTGTACAACATTATGTCGGATGACTACTCTACGCTGGGGGGCTACAACCCCGATGCCGACCTGGGACTGGGCTGCGGCTTGCCAACGCAGTTCGCAAAAATCAAAAAAGGCGATACCGTGGTAGACCTCGGTTCGGGCGCAGGCAATGATTGTTTCATCGCGCGGGCAGAAACCGGCGATACTGGACGGGTAATTGGCATAGACTTTACACCAGCCATGGTGGATAAAGCTCGAGCCAATGCGGCAAAATTGGGTTTCAGCAATGTGGAATTTCTGCAAGGCGACATCGAAAAAATGCCTTTGGCCGATAACGTGGCTGATGTAATCGTCAGCAATTGCGTGCTGAATCTCGTGCCTGATAAAGACGCCGTGTTCCAGGAAATTTTCCGCACCCTTAAGCCGGGCGGGCATTTCAGCATCTCGGACATCGTTTTGGTGGGCGACCTGCCGGAAGCGCTGCAAAAAGACGCCGAAATGTATGCGGGTTGCGTATCTGGCGCGATTCAGAAGGATAAATACTTAGAGTTGATTCACCAAAACGGCTTCAACTGGGTCACGGTTCAAAAGCAAAAAGCCATCGTCATACCGGACGATATTTTGAAAAACTACCTGAACGACGCTGAACTGGCGCAATTCAAGTCGGGACAAACCGGCATTTTCAGCATCACGGTATTTGCGAAAAAACCGGAATCCTGCTGCGCGCCGGGTAGTGGTTGTTGTTAGTTTTTAGGTTTACAGGAGTGGGTTGTGTAAAGAGGAAAAGGCAGGGAGCGAAAAGCAATTTTGTTTCGTATACCGCAATAATGCCTTTGCAGATGGAGACGGTGCACTTGAATAGAGAGGAGATTTTGATAGGGCATGGCTAAACACCGAAGTGGCGCTGGGTCAAAAGACCCAGACGCTGCGGAGGTATCTCCTAAAGAATTGCCACATGAAGTCGTTTAAGTATGTCATCCACAAGGCGTTGGGCTTTTTCTTTTGAAAGTAAGGGTTCAGCATACATGAAATTAAGGGACGTTGAATCGGCTATCGTCACGGCACTAAGAACGAGCGAGGCTGCCGCGTTGGCGTTGTTGCTCACGATCGCCCCGATACGCTCAAGCTTCAGGGGGCCAAAGCTTGTGCCGAGGTCGATACGGCCGAGGTTAGTGACGATTGCAGCGGTGCGGTTGAAGCGCTCAGCGGCAGCCATGGTCTTTTCGAGGTTACGTACTTGTGGGACTGTCATGTCCTGAAATCGTGCAAGGGCCAACAAATCGCCGCTCTCCACGGCAGATCGAATCGTTTGGGACACCTCAACTGCCAAATCCCAAAAAGATGTGTCGCGGTGTACTTTGTGGCTGCTCACTACACCCGACAGCAGGCTGCCAATGGCTTCTGGCGACATATCCGTTTGTCGCCGAAGATCAACAGGGGTTGCGCAACCCAGGGTTTTTCCGCTGAGATTGATATTGCTATTGCGCATATCCTGCTCGATCGCCAACAGCACCGCCGCCACGAAGGCGCCGTGGACACTGGTGTGATGCAAACGCGCGGCAGCAGCGAGCAGACCCATGAAAGTCCCATCAAGTTGCACCGTAATGAGTCCTGTGTGTCGTTCCTGTACCGGGACCCAACGTTCCGGTGGAATCGGCATCATACGTCGCGACACCCAAAACATCTTAAGCGCCACCACACATGCTTTGAGGCGTGACGTAAAAAATGACTTAAGCGGGGGATTGAGCACATCGGGCTGTGGGCTTTCGTGCGGTGCCCGGCCAGCGTGCAACTCCAACAACTCCTTCATGATCAGGATTCCTGACATACCATCGCCCAGCACATGGTTGAAGGTCAGGAGGAGATCAGAAGTATCCGTTCCGTCCAGCAGATGGGCTCGAACCAGTGGTCCGGGTTCAGTCTCGAATGGAGAGTTGATCTCTCGTACCGTGATTTCCTGCCAGGCATCGGGAAGCCACTGCTCGATTTCAAGGTTGATCTGGCCCGCTCCTGCGACAAAGTGTGGTAGGCGTCCAGGCTCGATACGCGCTGTAAGATTTGGGTAGTAATTAGCCAAATCATTCAATGCCGTGCGTAGGCGACCGCGATCAAATCGTCCCGAAACCCTTGCAACAATAACAAAGTTTAGAACCGCAGCCTGATCAAAAAGCCACGACCATTGTTCTAAGCCAGTCAGAGGGCGGTGCCAAGATTCCATATTATAGAGGGTTTTAAATTGCATATTCAAATCACTTCACCGTATCCACAGGATGCAGGATTCCCTCTCCAACTTTCACCCCATCCTTGTATTCATACTGAAGGGTCACTTCGCCTTTTTCGTTGAAGTGTTTGAACGGGCCTTCTAATTTACCATTATTGTAATTGGCTTCCCGGATGATTTTTCCGTTGCGGATTTCGAATTCCCGTTGCGGGCCGTGCAATTCTCCGTTTTGATATTCAGCCGTTTGCAGGGGGCGGCCAAACCGGTATTTTGCCCAGCTGCCGTGCAATTTATCGTCTTTAAAATGCGCCAGAATGTCAATCGAATACGCTTCACTCATTTCTATGTAAACGCCGTTTTTTTTGCCGTTCACGTAATTTACAACCTTGCGGGGGCGGATCGGGTCGTTCGCATAAAGGGTCCAGGTTCCGGTGCGTTTTCCGGCTAAGACATTGCCCATTTCGCGGATCACCCCTTCTTCACTTTTTTTCAACGCCAGTTGGATATCGCTGCCGGGTACGCTTTCAAGGGTGTAGTTGGCAAGGTCAAATTTATCCAAAGGAGCAGCCTCCGTTGGTCCGGCGGCGGATTTTGGTTTTTTCGCCTGATCACAGGCAATCAGCAGGAAAGGGAATACAAGCAGGAACAGGTATTTCATGGCATGATTTTTTTTGCTGCGCAAAAGTAGGTGTTTGATGCCGATTTACTGCGACTTGTCCCGTAATCCGGGATAGATTTTTTATTTTTTACCACATAGGTCACATAGTTTGTTTTCACATAGATCACATAGGCGGCTTCCCTGTGCTATGTGATCTATGTGAAAACCTCTATTGTGATCTATGTGGTAAAAAAAAACTATGTGGTAAAAAAAACTATGTGGTGAAAAAAAACTATGTGGTGAAAAATCACTTTCTCCGGAAAGCCTGCCACGAAAACCACGTCAATGACCGCCACAACCATTCCAAAGGCCCGTATTGAAAATGTTGCAACCACCGCGCACTCCACCAAATTTGCACGACACAAACGGCCAAACCGAGCGGCAAGGTCATGCTGTTGCCAAAATCGCCGATTAATCCCAATCCAAAGCTGAAGAAGATGGTGGTACCAATCAGGGTTTGCAACACATAATTGGTCAGTGCCATGCGGCCATACGGCGCAAAAACCAATAAACGCCGTTGCCAGTTGGGTTTTAAAAACAAAAGCGCAAACGCCCCGATGTAGACAAAAGTCAATGCAATATTGGCCCAGTCAAAAATACTGATGCCGAGGAAATTAGCCAGCGATTCGGGAATTTGTTTGCCAAAAACGCCAAAAGTCACGGCCGCTGCAGCAATCAGACCCAGGAATGTAAAAAGCCCGTAGCGCAATAATTTCCGCCAGACCGGCCGGTAAGCTTCCGCAAACTCAAACAACCGCAGGCGACCCGCGAGCAGGCCCAACAGGAACCATCCAAAACTTTGGTAACCGCGCGAAAAGAAGCCAAACTGAAACTCCATTTTTTGCCAAAAACCATCCCAACTGTTCAGCCAGGCTATTTCAGAAAAAGCGCCGGATTTGACCGTATTCCAATAATGCAGGTCGCTTTCGGGCGACGATTCCATGCTTCCGCCTCCGCCGCTGAGTTGGATGGCCAATCGCGGAACGCCCAACAGCAACAACGCAGCTACAACGCCTACCCAGCGGTCAGGAACCCGGTAAAACAGCAACAATGGAAAACCCAGTATCGCAAAAACCGTGAGGATGTCGCCACGGTAAAAGCACTGGTGGAATAACCCGATCGCGAATAATACCAACAGCCTCCAGGCAAAACGCAGACTGAAATCTTGACCAGTTCGGGCCTGCGTGCGGTCCATTTGCAGCGAAAAACTGAGCCCGAACAAAAAGGAAAACAGCGCAAAAAATTTGCCGCGGATCAAAACCTGAGTAATGACTTCGAGCACAAGATCCACCGTGTTTTGCTGCGTGAAGTTGCCCACGCTTTCCGGCGCTGGCCCTGCTAAGTATTGCTCCATAAAATGCACGATAGCGATTCCGGCTAAGGAAAAACCGCGCAGGGCATCTACAAGTTGCAGGCGGTTGTCGGGAGCGGGCGGGAGACTTGATTGCATAGAGGTTTAAGGTAGTAAGTTGGTTTCAAAATCATTAGACATGGGATAGGATGCTTTTGGTTGCATCATACCCCTATTTTGAGTTACTTACAAACCCTCAAAAAATAAACCTCGTAGACAAAAAGTTTGACAAATCCTCCTTCACAATTTCATTCAGCAGCGCCTTGTTGTCGGCCCGATCTTTCGTAGCAACCACCGACCGGATGGAAAATGACCGGATAGCGTCCAGCACTGAAAGCGTGCCCTGCGCAGAGTCTTTCCGCCCCGAAAACGGGAAGGTATCCGGGCCGCGCTGACATTGCGCGTTGATGTTGACGCGGGTGACCTGGTTCACCAGCGGGTCAATCAGGCTCGCGATTTGGGTTGCATCTGTTCCAAAAATCGAAACCTGCTGGCCGTGGTCGCTGTCAATCAGGTATTGCAACGGTTCTTCCAGGTCTTCAAAAACCGCGATCGGGATTACCGGTCCGAATTGTTCCTCCCGGTAAAGGGTCATTGTAGGTTTTACGGGGTAGACAATCGCCGGAAAAACGAACGATGCGTATTGCGAACCGCCGCCTTCATTGACCACCGTGGCCCCTTTGCGCGTCGCATCCACGATGACTTCCTGGAGGTAGGCGGGCTTTTCCGGCTCGGCTACCGGTGTGATTTGCACACCCTTGTCCCAGGGCATACCGAGTTTGAGCTCCGCTACGGCTTTGGAAAGCTGGACCACCAGCGCATCCACAATGGCGCGGTGTGCCCACACGATTTTGATGGCCGTACACCGCTGTCCGTTGAAAGACAATGCGCCGAGGATGATTTCTTTTACGGCAATCTCCAAATCTGCGTTTTCCAAAACGATGGCGGCATTTTTGGCATCCAAGCCCAATACTGAACGCAAGCGGTTGACTTTCGGGTGCGATTTTTGGAGGCGGTCGGCCATGCGCGAAGATCCGATCAGCGTCAGCACGTCCACTTTGCCCGATTCCATGATGGGTGGAATGACCACCGATCCACGGCCATACAGGAAATTGATGGCGCCTTTTGGGAAGCATTGGCGGAAAGCCTCCTGAAACAAACCGTGCAGCAAAATACCCTGGCGCGGGGGCTTGAACAGCAAGACATTGCCCATGATGAGGGCTGGAATCAACAGGGTGAAGGTTTCGTTGAGCGGGTAGTTGAAAGGCCCCATGCAGAGCACTATGCCCATCGGTGAGCGCCTGACCTGTCCGATGATGCCTTGTTCGATGAGGAAGGTACTGCCGCTACGGTCTAAGTTTTTCAACTCGTCAATGGTGGCGTAAATGTACTCCACCGTGCGGTCGAATTCCTTTTCCGAATCGGCTAAGCTTTTGCCGATTTCCCACATCAACAACTTGACCACTGCGCTGCGTTGTTCCACCATCATTTTGGTGAAGGCTTCCATGCTGTGGATGCGGTCTTCCACCGACATCGTAGGCCACACGCCGCGCCCGTTGTTGTAGGCTTGCACCGCAGCATCTAAGGCTTCGAGCGCCTCTTTTTCGCCGATGAGCGGGTAGGAGCCAAGGTGTTGCGGTTCGAACGCCTCCCCATTGCGCACATAAATGGGCGAATGCACCTGTTGTACCTCCCCTTTCCAGTGGACAATTTCACCGCCGACCAAATAATCGCTCAGGTGATACGGCTCGGTCAGGCGCACTTCTGCAGGAATATCGGCCGCCGCCGGAAAATGTGCTTGCAATTCTTTCGTCATGGTGGAATTAGGTTGAGGTGTGTTATTCAGCAAAAATAGGGGAAGGCAGGGGAAATTTTTTTTATTTTTTGGGATTGATTTCTAACGTGAATTCACATGTTAATAAAGTGACGGCGGCCTAAAGCCCGCGAAACGAAGGGAAGCCGTACCTTGTTTCGCGGGCTTTAGTCCGCCTTAATTTCTTACAAAGGTGCAAAACTGCAATAGTAAATGCCCGAACTCCCGTTTTTAGGCAATTTTAAGAAAACCCAAAGTCCCCTATAACCTGCGCGCTATCAACTTTGCACTAATTATTTACCATTAAAAATAAGCAAAATGGACAGTACGCATTTGCATTTGATCCTCAATCACTTTCCCATCATTGGAACCATTCTTGGGACGGGCGTTATGGCCTACGGATACATTGCGAAATCCGACCCCACCAAAAAAGCCGCATTATGGAACTGGTTCATTATGGCGCTGATTGCCATTCCGGTTTTCCTAACCGGCGAACCCGCAGAAGAAAGCGTAGAAGGGCTGGCCGGCGTTTCGGAAGTGCTGATCGAACAACACGAAGAAGCTGCTGAATTAGCCATTTGGGTCATGGAAGCGCTCGGCTTATTGTCTTTAATCACGCTTTTTGCAGGATTTAAGAACGAAAACACCAAAAAAATACTCATTGGCTCGGCCTTTGCATTAAGTTTGGTTACTTTCGGGTTGATGGCGCGCACGGGTTATCTGGGCGGTCAAATCCGTCATACAGAGATCCGCAGCGGTGCTACCGCACAGGCAGGAATGGAAAACGGTGGAGGCGAAGCTGGCGAAGGTGTAGACGACGACGATTAGCTTATGAGAATCTTATTAATTGAAGACGAAACATCCATCGCAAACTTCATCAAAGAAGGACTCGAAGAAGAAGGATTTGCGGTGGATGTGGCGGACAATGGCAAAAAGGGCTTAGAAATCGCACTCAACAATCTGGAAGAGTACGACCTGCTGCTGCTCGACTGGATGTTGCCCGGTCTGAGCGGCATTGAGATTTGCCGCGCCATCCGCAAAGAAAATCAACAATTACCTATCATTTTTTTGACTGCAAAAGACACGGTGGACGATGCCGTATTTGCTTTGGAAACCGGCGCGAACGATTTCATTCGCAAGCCGTTCTCCTTTGAAGAAATGCTGGCGCGTATCCGGGTATTGCTCCGCAGCAAAAGCGGCGAACAAACCGTTTTTCGACACAAAAACATCGAAATGAACCTCGATACCCACCGTGTGACCAAAAACGGAGAAGCGGTGGAGCTTACCCAAAAAGAATTCGCGTTGCTGGAATACCTGCTGCGCAATAAGGGCCGGGTTTGCCGCCGCACCCGCATCATCGAAAAAGTTTGGGACATCAATTTTGACCACAGTACGGCAGTGATTGACGTGTATATTAATTTTTTGCGCAAAAAATTAGAAGACCCTGGCGCGGAAACCTCGTTCATCACCACCATTCGGGGCATTGGTTACCGCATCAACGACGAAAACGCATGAAGTTGAAATTTAAAAATCGCATCGCGTTTTTCAATACCCTTGCTGCTGCCACCAGCACCTTACTGGTTTTTGTGGCCTTATATCTGGTGGTTTATTTGACGGCGTACAAGCATTTAGACGATGACATCCGAAAGGAAAAAACGGATGTTTTTAAAAGCATAAAGCTCGAAGGCGATTTGATTTCGATGCGACATAGCCCGGAATTGGATGAAAAAGAGCACAAACGGGTAGAAGTGAATCCTACCTTTCTGCAAATTACAGACGCAACAGGCAAGTTGGTTTTTCAATCGGCAAACATGAAGGAGGACCGGCTGAAGTTTGATCAGTCGCTGCAACGAGCTGCATTTTTTGACCACGAATTCAACAACGAGCGCATCCGTTTGGGGCAATTTCCGATTTTAAACGATTCGGGGCAGGTTATCGGGCATTTGAGTATAGGCGTTTCGCAAGTGGAGTCTGCCTTAGTTTTGAAAAACCTGCGGCTGACGTTGTTGATTGCATTTCCTTTGCTGACCCTGATTTTTTATTGGGCGTCGTCTTTTGCGGCTGCGCGGGGCATTGCGCCGATCCATCAGTTGATCCGAACGGCCACCCAAATTGACGACCGCAGCATTGGCACACGCCTGCCTTTGCCTCCGCACCGCGACGAAATTTACAAATTGGCCGCCACCATCAACGAACTCCTGCTCCGCGTTGAAACCAGCATGGAACGCGAAAAACAAATTACGGAGGACATCTCCCACGAACTGCGCACGCCCCTCGCCGGCATCCGCGGCACGCTCGAAGTGCTGCTCAGGAAGCAACGCGAACCGGAGCAGTACGAACAAAAAATTGAGCAGGTGCTGCTGGAAACCGACCGCATGAACCGGATGCTGGAACAACTCCTACAGCTGTCGCGCTTGGAATCGGGTAGGGTACTGCCCAATAAGGAACCGGTGGCTTTACAACGGTTTTTTATGGCCTTTTTGGAAAAATGGCAACCGCTGCTGACCGAAAAACAGGTGGCGGTTGAACTGAATATACCCCCGGAAACCGTCGTCACTGCCGATGCCGGATTGCTGGAACTCATTGCGGGCAATTTGCTCAGCAATGCGCTCAAATATGGCTCAACCGGGGGCAAAATTAACCTTTCCTGGAATGCGACTACTAAAACCCTCACCATAACCGACGACGGCCCCGGCATTGCCGCAGAACACTTGCCTTACCTGTTCGACCGCTTTTACCGCACGGATGCTTCCCGCAACGCCAAAATTCCGGGTACAGGGCTGGGGTTGTCAATTGCTAAAAAACTGGCGGATGTGCAGGGGATTGAGTTGAGGGTGGAAAGTGAAATGGGGAAGGGGACGAGGTTTTTGATGGGTTTTGGGGAGGAGGGGTGATCTCCTACATCACCAGTCTTGCTCGCGCAGAGGCTCCGCCTCGCGTATCCTATTTTTCAGGCTATGCCTGAAGGGCGATGAACGCCTCGCCCAAGCAGGAAAGCCGCCCATTCATTCCCAAAAAATACCTTATATTTGGCCATCCAAAGCCAATGGCCTCCATGAGTAAAGTCGTAGAAATCTTCATCGCCTACGCCCGCAAGGACAGCGAATACTTGGGTGAACTCCGCACCCATCTTGCCCCATTGGAGCGCAGCCATCGCGTGAAAGTCTGGTACGACGGCAAAATAGAACCCGGCGCAGTTTGGGAAGAAGCCATCAAAAAACACCTGCACAGCTCCGACATAATTCTGCTCTTGGTGAGCGCCGACGCGATTGCCTCCGATTATTTTTACGACAAAGAACTCTCCGACGCCCTCAAACGCCACCGTGCCGGCGAAGCTTCCGTGGTTCCGCTCATCGTGCGCCCCTGTACCTGGCGCGCCACCCCGCTGGCTGACCTGCAAGCCATTCCACAAAACGGCAGACCCGTGACCGACTGGCCCGTCCGCGACAATGCTTACGCGGATGCCGTGGAATCGCTTTGGAAAATGGTAGAACGGTTGAACGAACACCGTAAGGAACAGGCGGAAACAGAACGCCGACAACAATCCGAAACCGAAGCTGCCCGAATCGCTTCGAAACGCCGCCAACGCGAAGCTGCGGAAGAAAAAAAGCGCCTCGAAACCGAGCGCCGCCAACGAGAAGCTGATGAACGTCTTGCGAAGCTTGAACGCTATAAAGCGGAAGCTAAAAAAAACCTTAACCGCCGAGACTGGCTCTTAGCTTCCAGCGCCGCACAAGCCGCCCTTCAAATTGCTCCTGAGGATGCCGAAGCGCGAAAACTATTTGAACAAGCACAACAACCGACCAAATATCTGCCTGAGCCTCCTAAGCCGCCGTACCTCAAATGGGGCGCTATTGCAGCAGGCATATTGCTGGCGGTATTTATCATTTTTAAAGTGGCGGGTGGATCAGGCGAGTCTTCTGAATCCGAACCCGATATCCAGTCCCCATCTCTGGCTGCCAACCTCCCCGCCCCTCTGCAAAAACTCGAAACCAATATGGTGCCCATCACTGGTGGAACCTTTACCATGGGCTGCAAAGACGCACAACGCGACGGCTATTACGGCTATTGCAGCGACTGGGAAAAACCATCCCATCAAGTGCATGTAGGCAACTTCTCCATAGGCGGCTACGAAGTGACCCAGGCCCAGTGGCGTGCGGTCATGGGCAGTGATCCTTCTTATAATAAAGGATGTGATGAATGCCCGGTTGAGCAAGTATTCTGGGAGGACATCCAGGAGTTTATCCAAAAGCTGAACGCACTGACCGGCAAGCGCTACCGGCTGCCTGCTGAAGCGGAGTGGGAGTATGCTGCCCGTGGCGGTAACCAAAGCAAAGGATACCTGTACAGTGGTAGCAATACCATAGATGAGGTGGCCTGGTACGATGGTAATTATATCAAAGGCAATCGGCTGACTGCTATTTCTATTTGGGCAGAAAAGACTACCCGCCCAGTCGGTGGCAAAAAGCCCAACGAACTGGGGTTGTACGATATGAGCGGGAATGTGTGGGAGTGGTGCGAGGACGATTGGCATTTTGATTATAATGGTGCGCCTGCTGATGGTAGTGCCTGGGTGGACAGTCCAAGAGGCCCTCTCCGCGTGTCCCGCGGCGGTAGTTGGTTCGACACCAACCGGGGGAGCTGCCGCGTAGCGAATCGCTTCATCAACGCACCTGTGTTCCGCATCAACGGCGTCGGCTTCCGCCTCGCCTTATAGTTTGGAGGTTTGCCGATCTTGGCTTTCGGGTGAGCTAAAGGGGGTAGCGAAGCGCTGCAACGGAACGTTATTTGTTGTCTGAATCAGAATTCTCAAAATTTGAGAATTTTCAGAATGCGGCTAATCCTGAAAATTCTCAAATTCTGAGAATTCTGATTCAGACAATTACCAATCGCCACACAGCCTCGCGTGCCCTATTTTTCAGACTTGGCCCATAGGCGTGCCGGGAGCAAGTTTCCACCAAATAATTCCCGAACAAACCCTAAGTTTGTTCCTCATCAAAATCGCCTGTCCATGAAAAATCTGTTTACCTGCTGCTGCTTTGTCCTCGCAAATTGTTGGCTTGCTGCCCAATCGAACATCCTATCCACCAACCCGGTAGCGGAACAGGTTTTGCTCGGGAATTACGATCCGGCCACGTACCTGCCTTCAGTGGTTGTGAACCATCCCGATGAGCTTGTTTCAGCCATTCTCAATGGCGTTTCGCCAGATTCTATGAAGACTTATTTGTTAAAAATGAGCACGTTCGAGAACCGGAATACCGGGGCAGACACCCTCTCAAACGTCACGGGGATTGGGGCTTCACGGCGTTGGGTGCATCAGAAATTTTCGGAAATCAGCGCCCAAAACGAAGGCCGGCTCCTCCCGTCTTACCTTCAGTTTAACCTCAATATTTGCGGGGTATTGCAACACCGGAACATCTTTGCGGTGCTGCCCGGCATTGACACTTCAGCGCACGGCGTGGTGCTGATCGAGGCGCATTTGGACAGCCGTTGCGCGGGCGAATGCGACATCAATTGCGAAGCGCACGGCATGGAAGACAACGGCAGCGGCGTAGCGCTCGTCCTTGAGTTGGCTCGGGTGATGAGCCAGTTGGCTTTCGACCGCACCATTGTTTTTATGGCCACCATCGGCGAAGAACAGGGCCTTCACGGCGCTGAGGCATTTGCAACCTATTCCAACATCAAAGACATCCCGCTTCGGGCGGTTTTCAATAACGACATTGTCGGTGGAATCGTGTGCGGCCAGACCTCCTCCGCGCCGTCCTGCCCGGGTTTTAACCATATTGATAGTACGCAGGTGCGGCTGTTTTCGGCTGGCGGTTTTAATTCCAGAAACAAACAATTGTCCCGGTTTATTAAGCTGGAATACATAGAAGAGGTGCGGGATTTGGCAGCCGTACCGATGCTGGTCACCATCATGTCTGCCGAAGACCGCACCGGGCGGGGCGGCGACCACATCCCTTTCCGGGAGCAGGGTTTTGCAGCCATGCGGTTCACTTCCGCCAACGAGCACGGCAACGCCAATGTTTCCAGTGCAAGCTACCACGATCGGCAGCATACTTCCGACGACATCCTCGGTGTGGACACGGACGGCGACTCGGTGCTGGATTCTTTTTTTGTGGATTTTAATTATTTGTCGAGAAATACGGTCATCAATGGCGTCGCAGGCGCCATGGCAGCTATCGGGCCGGTAACGCCTGATTTTCAGGTGGTCAGAAATGGGGAGGTTGCTATTGTGGACATTACGGACCCGCTCGATTATGGTCATTACCGGGTTTTTGTGCGCTCTTCGAGCAATGATTTCGACACCATTTATACGTCGCTTGACACGCATTTTGTTTTTCCACAACCCGAATTTACGTTTTATGTCAGCGTGGCATCGGTGGATGAGAACGGCGTCGAAAGCCTTTTTTCAAGGGAAGTGCTGCCCGGACTCGTGTCCGATACGGACGAGCCGGAACAAGAGGCATTACCCGCTGTGGAATTGCTCCAAAACCGCCCAAATCCGTTCGATGAAGCCACGATTATTTCTTTTTGGGTGGACCCTGAAATTTCCTTCCGGGAGGCTATTTTAAACGTTTCGGATATGAACGGGAAGGTCTTGTGGAGTGAAAAACTGTCCTTCAAAACGGGGATGAATGAGGTGGTTTATGAGCATGGGTATAACGCGACTGGGGTCTATGCTTACAGCCTTGTGGTTGATGGGAGATTGGCCGGTACCAGAAGAATGATTTTTGCAAATTAGTTATAATAAAACAAAAAGTTTGTCGCAATCACCCCCTAAGCCTGTCGTTATCAACACGCACACTTCTTTATGGCAAGGTTGTATCTTTGTGCTATGCTTTTATAAAACAAATTATTTAAACAATGGCAACCAAAATTTTTGTCAACCTGCCGGTTAAAGACTTGCAAAAATCTATTGAATTCTTTACCCATCTGGGCTTTACGTTTAATCCGCAATTCACGGATGAAACAGCAACCTGCATGATCATCGGCGAAAACATATTCGCCATGCTAATGGTGGACACTCGTTTTCAGGAGTTTACCAAAAAAGCCGTCGCCGATGCGCACAAAACCACACAAGTCATCATTGCTATAGACGCCGAAAACCGCGAAGCAGTAGACGACATGGTGCGCAAAGCAGTCGAAGCGGGCGGTATGCTCTATGCAGAAGTGATAGACTACGGTTGGATGTATTACCACAGTTTCGCCGACCTCGACGGGCACCAGTGGGAAGTGATGTACATGGACGAAAACGCAGTGCCGCAGCCAGCATAAAAAGAATACCCGACAATGACGGTTGAAGTTTTCAAAACGGATATTCAGAACCCTGCCGAGGGCATGGCCATGACCATCAAAATTCTGGAACACCTCTCCGGATACCGCATCACCTTTGACCTCGAAGATTGCGATAAGGTGATGCGCATCGCCTCAAAAAATGGCGAAATTGATGTGGAAGCTGTTTTGGAAACGGGGGCTGCGCATGCAAAAAAAATAGAATTGCTGGAGGAGGATATTCCGATAACATGAGTGGACCCTAAGCAATACTGGTCACAGAGATTGTGTTAGTTGGAAAATCTTAACCATTGTTCATCGAAAATCTTTATTTTTGTGTACATAAAAATCTAATTATGACGGCTGATTTGGTCATCCCGGGACAAGTTCTTGAACAGGCACAGTTTAGTCCATCAGAAATGCGACTTGAAATCGCTGTTTATTTATATGCTAAAGAACGTCTTTCTATGGGTCAAGCACGACGTTTGGCTGGGATTGACCGCATTGCTTTTCAGAAAGAACTCTCCAAACGCGACGTCCTGATTCACTTCGATGTGAATGATTTGCACGATGATCTACGCACGCTTGGCCTTAATGATGTATGACGGTCGTCAGTGATACTTCCATAATTACAAATCTGTTGCAAATTGGGCAGGTCGAAATTTTGCCTGCTGTTTTCGGGGGAATACTCATTCCTGAAGCCGTTTTAGAGGAGTTATCTATCCTTGATGTCCAGAGACAGGTTGTCATTCAATTTTCCTGGTTGAAAGTCTGCCCTGCTCAAGATATTGCGTTGGTCTCGGAGCTTCTCCAGACCATAGACATTGGCGAGGCTGAAGCAATCGTATTAGCTATAGAAACTCATGCTGAATATTTACTAATGGACGAACGAAAAGGAAGGGGAAAGGCAAAAGAGCTTGGCATTCAGGTTACTGGCCTTTTAGGGGTGTTGCTCAAAGCAAAGTCAAATGGCATTATATCGGCAGTGAAGCCGTTAATGGATGATTTGATTTCCAATAGCAGATTTCGAGTACATCATACAGTTTATCATGAAGTACTTCGATTAGCAGGTGAATAAAAGTCCAATAGACCCGTCGCAACAAGTCTAATAAATCACCCGACTATTTTTTATCATGTAAATCACCCAACAATGAAAAAAATAAGTTTCTCAACCCAAATTAACGCCCCGGCTTCCCGGGTATGGAGCACCCTTTGGAACGACTTATCCTACCGCGCCTGGACGACCGTTTTTCACGAAGGTTCCTGCGCCGAAAGCGATTGGCAGGAGGGTAGCAAAATATTGTTCGGCGATGGTAGCGGCAATGGCATGACCAGCCGTATTGCCCGACTGATTCCCAACCAGTTTATGTCCTTTGAACACCTCGGTGAGATCAAGGAAGGCGTGGAGGATTTTGAAACGGCAAAAACGCATGGTTGGTCGGGTGCGTTGGAAAACTATACGCTGGAGGAAAAAAACGGGGGCACGGCATTGGTTGTAGAAATGGACGCCGATGACAATTTTGAGGATTACTTCAAGGATAAATTTCCGATCGCCCTGGCAAAAGTGAAAGCTTTGGCAGAAGGGGGAAAAATTACGCCTTTCCTTTGGTTCGACCGCCAGGCAGAAGAAGCAGTAAAGCTGTATACCTCCATTTTTGCCGATTCAACAATAAATCAGGTGCTTCGCAATGGCGACGCTGTGTTGACCGTTGGGTTTACGCTTGGCGGGCAGGCTTTTGCGGCGCTGAATGGCGGTCCGATGTTTAAACTCAATCCTTCTATTTCCTTTTTTGTCGTGTGCGAAACCGAAGCAGAGGCGGATGCAGTGTGGGCGGAATTGCTAAAGGGCGGCGAAGTGATGATGCCGTACGACAAGTACGAGTGGAGCGAAAAATACGGTTGGTTGAACGATCGCTACGGCGTTTCGTGGCAGATTTCCTATGGCAAAATAGCGGATGTGGGGCAAAAATTTACCCCAACACTGATGTTTACAGGGGAACAACAAGGCAGAGCGGAAGAAGCGATCAATTTTTATACTTCCCTCTTCAAAGACTCCTCCGTTTCCGGAATTTTGCGGTACGGTCCGGAAGACCCGGATCCGGATGGCACCATAAAACACGCCCAGTTTCAGCTCGACGGCCAGGTTTTTATGGCTATGGACAGCGCCATGCCGCATGCATTTCAGTTTAATGAAGCCTTGTCGTTTGTCATCAATTGCGATACGCAGAAAGAAATCGATTATTATTGGAATAAACTGACGGCTGACGGCGGTGCAGAAAGCATGTGCGGCTGGCTGAAAGACAAATTTGGTGTGTCGTGGCAGGTTGTGCCGCCGGTGTTGAGTCAAATGCTCGGAAGTCCGGATGCAGCCAAATCACAGCGAGTGTTGGAGGCTATGATGCAAATGAAAAAGTTGGATATTGGGGTGTTGAAAGCGGCTTTTGAGGGGGCATAAACGCTTCTTCAATCCCAAACGTACCGCTCGTCGTATTCGATTTGGTATTTGTTCAAATAGGCTCGAAATTCATCTTTGAAATCCTTTTTTCGGTGATGAATGGCCTGGTTGTCAATATACCGTGCGACTATGGGTACGCCTTTTGGATTGACTGAAAAGGCGCCATAGCCTCTTTGCCAGTAGAAATTCAGGTACGCTTTTCCTTTGGTTTTGATCCATTTGGAGGATCTTTTTTTGACTTCCTCCAGCAAGTCCATCAAGGCGACTTTTTTGGAAAGGAGGCATAAAATATGCACATGGTCGTCGTGTCCGCCAACCCGAACTGGGATGCATTCGAGGGCCTGGCAAACGCCGCCGAGGTAGGCAAATAATTCCGGTTTGATGGCATCGTCTATCAACGGCTGCCGGTATTTGGTGCTGAATACGAGGTGTACGTATACTTTGGTCAAGGACTGTGGCATGGCGGGCTTTTTTGCAAAAATATTGCATGGAGGGATGCCTTGTTGCATCGTGGCCTGAAATGGCCGATGATGTCTTGAAATGTCCGATAATGTGGTATGGGGCGCATGTCGTATGGTCGTGTCGTATGTCGTATGGCCGTGTCGCATGGCCGTGTCGCATGGTCGCATAGGGCGATGCCCCATGCTCCGGAAGATGGCGCCCTTACAGGGCTTGTAGTTGATAGCTCTGTAAGAGCGCCATCTTCCGGAGCATGGGGCATCGCCCTATGCG
>JBJXFD010000272.1:0-10135 GCA_046153985.1 Saprospiraceae bacterium | reverse complement strand
CACTACTTCAAAAATCATTTTTACCTTTCATCCCATTGAAAAATTTCCACGCCCATGCCCCTGCAAAGCTTCCCATTTTACCGCCAATTGGACGCGATGGACTGCGGCCCAACCTGCCTGCGCATGGTGGCGGCGCATCATGGCAGGCAATACCCGGTGCAATACCTGCGCGAGCGCTCCTATCTTGACCGCGAGGGGGTTTCGTTACGCGGCATCGTGGAAGCAGCGGAGAGCATCGGCATCCGCACCCTGGCGGTGAAATTGCCTTTGTTTGGGGGCAGTCCGGATGAAAACGGGCTCAAAGATGCCCCGCTGCCGTGCATCGTACACTGGCGTCAACGGCATTTTGTGGTGGTGTATAAAATCAACCGCAAGTACGTTTGGATCGCCGATCCGGCAGTCGGCAAAATGAAGCTTAGCCACGCCGATTTTTTGAAAAACTGGGTCGGGGAAGGCAACAAAGGCATTGCGTTGCTGTTGGAGCCTACGCCGGAATTTTACGCCCACGATGAAGCCCTGCCAACCCAGCCCCGGCGCGGTTTAATGCATTTATTGCAATACCTGCGGCCCTTCAAACGGTTGCTGTGGCAATTGGTGGCCGGCTTGTTGATCGTCAGCGTTTTCCAACTCATTTTCCCTTTTCTCACCCAGGCCATCGTTGACAAAGGGGTGGACAACCAGGATTTAGGCTTTGTCTCGCTCATTCTGTTTGCACAATTGGCCTTGTTTTTGGGACAAATGACGGCCAATTTTATCCAGAGCTGGATCCTGTTGCACATTGGCGCGCGGGTGAATATTGCACTCATCTCCGATTTTTTAGCCAAACTCATGCGCCTGCCCATCGGATTTTTCGATACGAAAATGACCGGCGACCTCCTGCAACGCATCGGGGACCACCGCCGCATCGAAAGTTTTCTGACCGGCTCTACGCTCAATACGCTGTTTTCGTTTTTCAGCTTAGTGGTTTTCGGCATCGTACTTGCCATTTATCACCCGCCCATTTTTTTCGTATTTGCTTTGGCGGCGGCGTTGTATTTCACCTGGATTGTGCTTTTTCTGCGCAAACGGGCACAAGTGGACCACCTGCGCTTCCGCGAGCAATCCGAAAATCAAAATACCCTGATTGAACTGATTCAGGGCATGCAGGAAATCAAATTGCAGCGCAGCGAGCGCAAACGCCGCTGGCAATGGGCGCATATCCAGGCCCGGCTGTTCCGCGCCAATGTGCGCGCTTTAGCCATCGTGCAGTATCAGGATGCCGGCGCGTTGTTCATCAACCAGCTCAAAGACATCTTCATTACTTTTATGGCTGCCCGGGCAGTGATTGGCGGCGAACTGACCCTGGGTATGATGCTGGCCATCCAGTACATCGTGGGGCAAATGAACGCGCCGCTGTCCCAGCTCATCTCGTTTATCCGGGCGGCCCAGGACGCGCGCATCAGCCTGGAGCGCATGAGCGAAATCCACGAACTCGAAGAAGAAGCCGGTGGGGAATACGCCGATGTGTTGCCTTCTTCCGGGGATTTACAGGTTGAAAATGTATCGTTTCAATACAATCAATTGGCGCCGTTGGCCTTGAAAGACATCACGCTGACGATCCCGCAGGGCAAAGTTACGGCCATCGTTGGCGCCAGTGGCAGCGGCAAAACCACGCTCATCAAGTTGCTGCTTGGGTTTTACCAGCCAACCCAGGGCAACATCCGCGTGGGGAATGTCGCTTTGCGCAACGTGGATCCGCAGCTTTGGCGCGCGCAGTGCGGGGCAGTGATGCAGGACGGGTTCATTTTTTCAGACAGCATTGCCCATAACATCGCGGAAAGCGAAGATTCGGTTGATCGCGCCAAGTTGCTGCGGGCGGTGCAGGTGGCGAATGTGCAAGAGTTTGTGGAATCTTTGCCGTTGGGTTACAACACCAAAATCGGCGCGCAGGGCAATGGCCTGAGCCAGGGACAACGACAGCGCCTGCTCATTGGGCGGGCTGTTTATAAAAACCCGCCTTACCTCTTTTTTGATGAAGCCACCAATGCTTTGGATGCAGAAAATGAGCGGGTTATTGTAGAAAACCTTCGCAATTTCTATGCGCAAGCCAGCCCCTTTCCATCCTCTCCAGAGCGGGAAGGCGCCAAAACCGTCATCGTCGTCGCGCACCGCCTCAGCACGGTTAAAGACGCCGACCAGATTCTTGTTTTGCACAAAGGCACGCTTGTGGAGCAGGGCACCCACGAATCCTTGGCAGCGGCGAAGGGGTATTATTATCGGTTGGTTAAGAATCAGTTGGAGTTGGGGTTGTGAGTCACCTTTACCACAACAGGCGCAGTAAATCTCCGCCGAATCGGAGTTCGTCGGTACAACCCCACCTTTACCGCAACAGCGTCACGTCTCCGACAACCACTTTTTCTTCTTCGCACAACCGGACAGTCGCTTTAAAAACGTACACATCGGAAGGTGCACTTTGTGCTTTTGACCGGCCATCCCACGGGGTATTCCCCTGATATACCTCCTCACCCCAGCGGTTATAAATAACCATTTCGTAAGTTCCCTGAGCGATAAGCGGCCGGAAGGCGTCGTTTCGACCGTCCCCGTTAGGCGTAAATGCTTTTGGAAATTCCACATCGCACAATGGCGGCGCCACGTTGATGGTGATGCTGGCCGTATCGGTACAACCCAGAGGCGAAGTGATCGTCAGCAGATAAGTGGTGGTCGTTTCGGGCATTGCAACGGGGTTTGGACAATCGGTGCAGCTAAGGTTTATCGCAGGCGACCACAAATACGTTCCGGCGCCGCTGCCCGATAATTGGGCGGATTCCCCAGCCACAAGGTTGGTCAGGTCTGCCTGCACCCCCGCGACTGGCAGGGGATTCACGGTAACAAGCACAGTGTCCTGCGCGGTGCAGCCATTTTCGGTCGAAGTCAAAACCAGGGTTGCCGTACTGCTGCCGGTGAACTGCGGGGTTGCACTGGAAGGATCATCAACTAAATCTTCAGGCAACCAAAGGAGGGTACCGCTGCCAGCGCCATTGAGTTGAACCGGGTCGCCTTCGCAGGCAGCAATGTCAGCACCAGCGTTCAGGTCAAATCCCGTTTGCAGGACTTCCACCGTATCTACGCCGACCCCGCAGCCGGAAGTGACCGTGACGGCGTATAACCCCGGGGCTGAAACTTGTATCGTTTGGGTGGTACCTCCATTCGACCAGTCATAAGTGGCGCCTGGGATTCCGGCATCCAACAGCACAGATTGTCCGTTACAAATGTTTTGTACCTCCCCAAGGTTGACGGCCAACGGCGGATCCTCATCGAGGCGAAAAATGGCATTAGCAAAATTAGGCAAGCCGAAAAACTGCTCATCCTGCCCTGTCTCAAAAGTGATTATTTCTAAATCCAAAAAAGGCGCCAAATTGGGACAAACAATGGCGGACAAGTACACTGCGTCTATAAAAAAACTGGTTTGCAGAAAGTAGATGTTGCCATCAGGTCCCAATTGCATTTGAGCATTTATCAACCCTGTATTTTGAATAGCGCCGACTACTGTTCTACTTCCCTCAATGTCAGCAGCGGACAAGTCAAAATAAAATACTTCTTCAGAATTGGTACTAAACAGGCGCTGGCTATTGGGTGAAAATTCTTGGTTATCCAGGCCATTGAGCGCCAGTGGATCACTTACGACGCCTGTTGCCGGATCAAATTTGCATAGCACTGCACCGAGGGATGCACTACTACATAGCCACTGGCCATTTGGAGCGCCTTTAATGATTCCAGTCGTTGCAGACACGACATTTACATCAAACAACACCGGGTTGCCCACGCCTGTGGCAGTCACCGGGAACACGGCATAGCCTGACTCGTCCGATTGGTGTACAATGACCCAATAATCCACTCCATTTGCGTGTCTAATCGCGCAAAGCCCTTCATAAGTAGGCACATAAACCGATCCGGCGTAAGCCGACACCCCGCCCAATCCGCTGTTCAGGTTCATATCAACTTCAAAATAAGACAGACCTCTGCCCAAGGGCTGGCTGGGGACCGAACCGCCAATATTGTACTCCACTTCTTCCATGGTGAAGAGGTAATAGCGGTTGGGACTACCTGGCTTTGGAATGATCACCGAAGATTGCGCTGAGCTAAAGCCACCGCCTTCGGTATTGCCCATATCGTACATCACCGCATGATCCCGGTTCCAGATTTTACCGCTGGATTGACCACTTTGAATGGGGTCGCGCCCACCGCCATTTGTATAGAACTGCAAATCGCCGTCGGCATCCGAAATGCTGGCGCATCCTTCAAAGGTTTGCATTGAACTTGGTGAAATGACCTGTGGCGAGCCTGAATTAAAATCCAGCGCAAATCCAAAACCGAAATGCCAGATGTTTCCTTCTTTTTGTGCGTGAACTTGTGCCGCAAAGCAGCAAACTATTAGAACAGTATACCGTATTTTTTTCATATACACCTGATTTTTAATTCTATCGCACCCCCGCTTTCCGCAAACGCTTTTTAGCCCGGGAGGCTCGTATCCAATGAATAATCCCAAAAACAAGCGTCAAGGCTGTGGCAAACAAAAGGACTCCTCCGAAGACGGAAAATAAAGAGGACGTCAAAATGAAAGTAGCCGCTAAGCCTTTTGCCAGCAAAAGCCCGCCCAATATGCCCGTGATTGCAGAAGTGAGGGTCAAGGCAATTGCCGACTTCCGATGCTTTCGGTAACAGGCTTCCTCTACTTTTTGTTGAGTTTCCGGAACAGTATCTTTCAAGGTAGGCACTGGAATAGGTTCCAATAGGTTTAAATCGGGTGGGATCAAAGAATTAACGGCCTTGCTTTGTGTGGGAATTAAAAACAAAAAAGATAGGCAAAAATAAGCTCCAATAAGTGGAGTCAGGGAGAAGAGATTTCGCATGGTTTTCAGTTTTATGGGGCTAATTTACACATAGAAGAAGGATAAAGGATAAAGTAAAAAGGTTAAAGTGGGAAACGTAGCCCTCACTTTAACCTTTAAACTTTCTACTTTAACCTTTGAATCAGCTCTTCTTCACCTTAATGCTGCAACCGATGGCTTTGGTGGTAGCCGGATTCGGCGCCTGGTTGTTTTCCATGTACTTGATCGCCATTTCGATGTAGTTCACTTTTACAGCAGCTGGGTCTTCGGCGTTGTCATCCATTGCGCCGGTGTAGCGCAATACCATGTCTTTGTCTAAGACGTAGAACTCCGGCGTACGCGATGCGCCATACTGCGGGAATACTTTCTGGCCGTCGTCAAACAAGTACGGGAAAGTGAAATTTTTCTCTTTCGCGCGTTGCTGCATGGCTGCAAAATCGTCGCCAGGCTTCAACGCAGGATCGTTTGGCTGGATGGCCACAACCGGATAGCCCATAATGGACGTTTTTTTGTTCAGGGCAATGATGCGGTCTTCGTACAACACGGCAAACGGGCAGGTATTGCAGGTGAAGGTAACGATGTAACCTTTTGGCGCTTTGCCGTTGGCGTCTTTAAGGTCGGCTAAGGAATAGGTTTTGCCATCCACGCCTTTGAGTTTGAAATCCGGCGCTTTGTCGCCAATTTGTATGCCGCCAGTTGCCGGAGTAGTTGCCGGAGCAGTCGCCGCAATAATTACCGCAGCAAGTGCGGCCAATGCTAAAGAGAATCCGAATATTCTTTTCATAGCAGAAAAAGATTTTTTATGTGAGAAAAATGTCTGTTGCCTGTGGGGGTGGTTATTGGTTATTTGTTACTGGTTATTGGTCTGTTCTCGCATCCTGGTGGTGGATATTGGTTATTTGTTACTGGTTATTGGTCTGTTCTCGCATCCTGATATTGGTTATTGGTTATTGGTTATTGGTCTGTTCTCGCATCCTGTTGGTGGTTATTGGAATAGGAAGATATTACGTATCATTTGTTGCCTCCAACCAATAACAGATAGCCAGTAACCAGTAACCATTCAAATCATCAAATTTTCAAATCCCTCAACATCTTTACCAACTCCTCGTAATCCGAAAACTGATCATCCTTGAACGCTCTTTTGCGGGCATTGTATATCAGCGTTACCGGAATTGCGCCACCCCATGCCGGTGTGACTTTGTCTATCCAGTTCTGGTATCCTGAATCGGTCAGGGCCACCACGGTGGATTTTAGTTTCCGGGACTGCACGAAAGGCAGAAGCTTTTTTTCGAGGTCTTTTTTGAAATCAAGGCTCACGAGCACCACTTTAACCTTCTGATCCCGGAATTGTTCGTGCAATTGCTCAAACCAGGGCAGTTCTTCCACACAGGGTTTGCACCAGGTTGCCCAAAAATTCACAACATAGGTGGTATCGTTGTCGAAGTGCAGCCAATGTTCAAAATCGTCAAATTTGGAATAAACCGGTATGCCGCCCAGCATGGCCGAAGGCGCCACAACAGGGTAGGACGCCGCATCAGATTGTGCTTCTGATTTGCAGCTGGAAAAAAGTTGAAGCGTCACCAAAAAGGCAATAAAATATTTAGTCATGGTGCGAGTTTACAGTTTCCAACACAAAATGACGAAAAATAGCTGAAAAACAGGGCTTTTTGTTCTGTTAAAAGCGTGTTAAGGCTGGGGTAAGAAAGGGGGTAGAGGGTAGAAGGTAGAAAGTAGAGGGACATACCATCTTCAAGGACAACGCATCCATTGAGAAAACCCAATCTTTCTACCTTCTACTTTCTACCCTCTACTTTCTACCCTCTACTTTCTACCCTCTACTTTCTACCCTCTACTCCCTAATACTCACTCGTCAAATGAAACTCCACCTTCCCATGATTTTCCTTCGCCATCTGGAGCGCCCAGGCGCTTTCCGCCAAAAAAACGAGGTTGCCGTATTTGTCGCGGGCCATATCGCGTTTGCGGCGGTCGAGGAATTCTTTCAGGGCTTTGTCGTCGTCGCAGGTCACCCAAAAGGCTTTGTATAAATTGAGCGGCTCGTAGGTGCAGGCCGCGCCGTATTCGTGTTGAAGGCGGTACTGGATCACATCGAATTGCAGGGCGCCTACGGTGCCGACGATTTTGCGGCCGCTGATTTCGCGCGTAAACAATTGTGCAACGCCTTCATCCATCAGTTCTTCCAGCCCTTTGTTGAGTTGTTTGGTTTTTAACGGATCTGCGTTGTTCACGTAGCGGAATTGCTCCGGTGAAAAACTCGGGATGCCTTTGAAGTGCAGCGATTCCCCTTCGGTGATGGTGTCGCCAATTTTAAAATTGCCCGAATCGTACAAGCCCACCACGTCGCCGGGGTAGGCTTCGTCCACGACCGTTTTTTTATCGGCCATAAAAGAAGTTGGGTTTGAAAACTTCATCTGCCGCGCCTGGCGCACGTGCAGGTAGTTGACATTGCGCTGGAAACGCCCCGAACAGATGCGCAAAAAAGCAATCCGGTCGCGGTGTTTGGGGTCCATATTGGCGTGGATCTTGAACACAAACCCACTAAATTTTTCTTCGTTGGGCAAAACAAGGCGCTCCTCGGTGTGCCGGGGCAAAGGCTGCGGTGCGATTTCCACAAAGCAGTCAAGCAGCTCGCGCACCCCGAAGTTGTTGACCGCGCTGCCGAAAAATACCGGCGAAACGCGCCCATCCAGATAGTCTTCGCGGTCGAACGCCGGGTACACTTCCTCCAGCACGTTGGCGTCATCGCGCAATTCGGCAGCTGCCCGTTCGCCTACGCGTTTGTCCAATTCCGGATCAGATAAATCAGTAATTTCAATCACATCCTCTTCTTCCTGCTTGCCGTGCGGGCGGAACAGGACGAGTTTTTTTTCATACCGGTTGTACACGCCCTGGAAGCGCTGGCCCATGCCCACCGGCCAGCTCAGCGGACAAACCTTAAGTTTGAGCTTTTGCTCGATTTCGTCCAGCAGGTCGAACGCGTCTTTGCCTTCGCGGTCGAGTTTGTTGATGAAAACAATGATGGGCGTGTTGCGCATGCGGCAAACTTCCACCAATTTTTCGGTTTGTTCCTCCACGCCTTTGGCCACGTCAATGACCGTGATGACGCTGTCCACCGCAGTGAGCGTGCGGTAGGTATCTTCCGCAAAATCTTTGTGGCCCGGCGTATCTAAGATGTTGATTTTTAGATTCCGATAATCGAAAGCCATAACGGAAGTCGCCACCGAAATGCCCCGTTGCCGCTCGATTTCCATAAAATCGGACGTCGCGCTGCGTTTGATTTTGTTCGATTTTACGGCGCCGGCCACCTGTATGGCGCCGCCAAAAAGCAGGAGTTTTTCTGTCAGGGTAGTTTTTCCCGCATCGGGGTGGCTGATGATGCCGAAAGTGCGCCGGCGGCTGAGTTCTTCGAGAAACGACATGGATCGTGGTAGCTTTTTTCCATACTACTGGACATTTTCATTTCGAGTTTCAGACCTTATAGGTTTTTAAAACCTATAAGGTCTCATTACGCGAAAATGTCCAATAGCCTGGCTTTTTTCAATTGAAGGGGCAAAGGTAAGCCATTGTCTTGAATTCACAGCGTTGAGATTCAAGCGGTCGGTTTCAAAGAAGTCTTTAATTGAGGGTGCAACTTGTCATGTTCGAGGTAATCCATCAATTCCGAAGCATGCAGGATTGAAAGGTACACCTGGACGTTGTTGGACAGATTAAGCTGTAAAATAGCATGCTTCGGGCAGGTCAACAGGTAGATGCGGGTGAAATCACGACCGGGATATCCGAATGGCGCTTTGGTTGGAAGCGCTCCCGGCGACAATAACCGGACGTTTCGGATTTCCTTCCAGGTGATGTGGCGGTATGGCAGTTGATAAGGGAAATATCGAATTTCCCACCCTTTTTCTGAAACCCGAAAACCCAGGTTGATGTGTGTGGCTAATAAAAAACCGGTAACCGCAAGTAAAAGCAGCAGTAAGTGAACCACAGGGCCAAGCGGCGCCCAGGCCAAACCAGTTTCAGCGCCGGCCAGTGCAGTCAATTGAAAACCAGCAATGCCGACACTGCTCCATTTGAGTAGCAGGGTATAGCGATTGCGCAAATAATGTGTTTCGGCGTACATACTTGAATTTTTTTCAAAATTAAATGACTCTGCGCTCCGAAATAGGCAACAATGAGCAAGTGGTTCCTGCATGCGAGCAACTGGCGAGCGGGGAATGTAATAAATGCGCAACTGGCAGGTTTGAACGCGTAACTGGTGAAGGCAGATCAAAATTCTTGAGCGATCTTTGTCTGGAAGAACGATTTGAATACCATGCAGCTACAATCAGCCAAGTTTTTGAAATATACCTGCTGTCGGGTACCTAACCGGTTAACGTGGCTTATTGCAGTTTTTCTGTTCGGTTTCACCGCTGCGTTACCTGCTCAAAAGCTGGCGGAACGGATGCCGGCGCCCGGCAACCAAAGCCGAAGTGCAGCGATTAAAGACAAATTCAGCCGTTATCGCCAATACACCATGAAGGATGGCTTGTCGAACAATTCTGTGAAAGCGATTGCGCAGGACGAAGATAATTTCATGTGGTTTGGTACGGAAGAAGGCCTGAACCGATTTGATGGAGAACGCTTTACGTCTTTTTTTAACCGGTACGACAACAAAGGAATTCCTTACGACGACATTTCCACCCTGCTGGCGTTGCCGGAACACCGGCTGCTCATCGGCACGTTAAAAGGTCTTTGCGTTTTGGATACCCGCAAACTGGAATTTGCCCCGGTGAATTTGCCGAACCATCAGGCTGATTCGGCAAACGAACAATCTGTGCAGGCCCTTCACCTCGATCGCAATGGGCAGATTTGGGTGGGCACCAATGCCGCAGTTCACTTGCTGAATGACAAAATGAAAGTCGTAGCTTCCTTTTTCAGACCGGCCCCCTTCGCGCAATCGCTCAACGATGTATTTGCATTGGAATTTCTGGAATTCCCAAACGGCACGGTTGCCGTGAAAGCCAAGGAGCAAACTTTGCCTGGTAAAAGCGCATGGCATGTCATTGATTTTAAAAAACAAACAATAGAACCACTCATTAATTTGCACCCTGGTTATGGCGTGCTGGATACGGCGTACGCGCAAAACAGCGTCGCTTCAGACGGGCAGCAGCACCTCTGGTTCACAGCAACCCATGGTTTGTCAACCCCGAAAATCTTCCATTTCAACTTTAAAACAAAGGCAACCCGCTTGTTATTGGAAGAAAAAAATGCAAAAA
>JBJXFD010000338.1:0-8589 GCA_046153985.1 Saprospiraceae bacterium | reverse complement strand
TGCATCAAATCGGTATACGATATTAGCAGGAAAAAAATCCAGAAAAGCCGTGTCTAAAGCGGTCAGCGGCGAGCGGGCTTCCGTTAAAAAATCTGCTTTGTACTCCGCCCGGTGTTGGGCAATTTTTTGGGTATAACTCAGATCCGGCGTTTGAGCTGAAAGGGAGCATAAAAAGCCAAATAAGAAGAAAAAGGGTATCAAAGTGTATTTCATAATCTATGGATTTAGCGTTTACTTACGCTGTTTCGAGTAATTTGCCGCTGACGGCTACATTTAAACCGTGTGACATCATCAGACCGTAGTGCCTGGTGTTTGGTTGCGCGGCCTTGCACCCGGGCGCGCCATTTTTTCCAATTGCGCAACTGCATTTCTTGCTTCATCAGTCGTATCACTTCGGCTTCTGTGAGCCCAAATTGGAATTCGATAGCCTCAAAAGGCGTCCTGTCCTCCCAGGCCATTTCTATGATCCGATCAATGGCAATATCGGTTAAATTATGTTTCAAATAAAGTTCTTTCATACTCGGTGCAAATGAAGCTCCAAAACAAACACAATTCCAACTTTGTTGTCCAACAAATCAACATCGTACCTTTGGCCGCCTATGACACCTGTGCCGCAAGCAACAACACCTGACGATCCTACCGCTGTCAGTAGAAAAAAAGACCACATCGAACTGGCCTTCCGCAGCCGTGTGGAATCTGGCGAATTAGATCGTCGTTTTTACTACGAACCTTTACTCGCCGCGCATCCCGCCCCCGGCTCGCTCGCTCCGTTTTCTTTTTTAGGCAAAACCTTGCGTGTACCCATTTGGGTATCGTCTATGACGGGTGGCACAGCCTTGGCCGGGAGAATAAACCATAATCTTGCCCGCGCCTGCGCTGAATTTGGCATGGGCATGGGTCTTGGCTCCTGCCGCCAACTCTTGTACGCAGATGAGTATTTGCCAGATTTTGATGTTCGTGACTTAATGGGGCCAGATTTGCCACTTTATGCCAATCTTGGTGTGGCGCAGATTGAAACCCTCTTTGAGCAAAAAGAGCTGGAGCGTATCCCCCAGCTGCTTCAAAAACTCCGGGCTGACGGATTAATTGTACATGTCAATCCTTTGCAGGAATCCATGCAACCGGAGGGCGATGTTTTCAAACGTGCGCCGCTGGAAATTGTACAAGAATTGCTACAAATCTTTGATTTTAAGATTATTGTCAAAGAAGTTGGACAAGGTTTTGGGCCGGCAAGTTTGCGGGCATTGTTGCAATTGCCCTTGGCAGCTATAGAATTTGCGGCAGCTGGCGGCACCAATTTTGCCAAACTCGAACTCCTGCGCAGCGATGCAGCCAAGTTCGCCATTTTTGAAAAAATAGCCGCCGTGGGCCATACCGCTCCCGAAATGCTTGACTGGACAAATGCCCTTAAAACGGAACTTGGAGAACATTGTCGCACCCAAAATCTGATCCTTTCTGGTGGCGTGACAGACTTTTTGGACGGCTATTATTTAACCCAAAAATCTGCCCTCCCAGCAGTTTATGGGCAAGCCTCTGGTTTTTTGAAACATGCACAAGGCGATTATGCCGAACTTCGCGCCTTTGTTGCTGCGCAAGTCCGGGGCTTGGAACTGGCTGGGGCTTTTTTGAACGTAAAATGATTCAAAACCGCGGAGGCGCAGAAACGCAAAGAAGTTAATACAGCATTACAGCTTTGCGTCTCTGCACCTCTGCGGTGAATTTTTAAAGTATGACTAAAACGATAAACGGCTTTTCAAAACTTTCCAAACTCGAAAAAATCAAGTGGCTGGCAGAGCATTTTTGCGCAGACGCAGCTTCAGCTGAACTCGATTTTAGCACTTGGAAACATCCTGACGCAGCAATTCAAACCGTAATTGATGGTTTTGCAGAAAATACCGTAGCCAACTATGCCTTGCCGTACAGCATCGCACCGAATTTCCTGATCAACGGCAATACCTACGCAGTACCAATGGTAATAGAAGAAAGCAGCGTCGTGGCAGCAGCCAGTAGCGCGGCCAAATTTTGGCAAGACCGTGGTGGATTTCACGCAGAAGTGCTGGGAACTGTGAAACTCGGACAAGTACATTTTTACTGGCCTGGAAATCCAGAGAAACTCCGCGCTATTTTTCCGGAGTTGAAAGCCCACCTTTTGGACGCTTGTGGTGATTTGACCGCCAATATGAAACAACGAGGGGGCGGGATCTTAGACCTGGAATTGCTTGATTTTGAAGCTATTGAGCCGGATTACTATCAACTCCGCGCATCGTTTGAGACCTGCGACAGCATGGGCGCAAACTTTATCAATTCTATCCTTGAACGTTTTGCAGGCGCACTCGAAGATTTTTTCACCCTCTTCCCCGGCCTTACAGACACAGAGCGCGATGCCGAAGTTATCATGTCAATTCTTAGTAATTATACTCCGAATTGTCTGGTAAGGGCTTGGGTCGAATGTCCGATTGATTCCTTTGCAGATCTTGCTCGTTCGCAGGGCATGGATGCTTCTACCCTCGCCCATAGATTTGCACTCGCCGTTCGAATCGCGCAGATTGACCCCTATCGGGCTACTACCCACAACAAAGGAATTTATAACGGAATCGACGCAGTAGTACTCGCTACAGGCAACGATTTTCGGGCAATCGAAGCCTGTGGACATACCTATGCCAGTCGCGATGGGCAATATCGAAGCCTCAGCAGCTGCACCGTACGCGATGGTATTTTCCGGTTTGAATTGGAAATTCCACTTGCACTGGGCACTGTAGGTGGTTTGACTTCGCTTCACCCGCTAGCCAAACGCTCCCTCGAAATATTAGGCAACCCCTCGGCCCGCGAATTGATGTGTATCACCGCAGCGGTTGGGCTGGCACAGAATTTTGGCGCAGTGCGTTCGTTAATTACCACTGGCATTCAGCAAGGACACATGAAAATGCACCTGACGAATATCCTGAATCATCTTGGTGCAAATGCAGAAGAGGCTGCTGCAGCACAACATTTTTTCCAGAACCAAACGGTGAGTTTTAGCGCAGCACGGCTTTTTTTGGCGGAAAAGAGATCTTAGAGGCTGTTTGAATTTAGTCGCGAAATGTCCAACCCTATGTAAAGTTATCTGGCATCGAGAAGCCTAAGCTTACCAAGCGGTATCTTTATCGCTCGTTATTCACCTTTTCAACGGATTCAAACCAGAATATGAAATTAAAAATCATCACAACTGCTGCTTTTTTCGCACTTCTCGCTTCATCCATCTCCTGGCAAGGCTGTAAAGATGATGAAATAAAAGGCCCAGACTGTACCCTGCCCAATGCAAACTTGTCTTACAATCTAAATATTAAAGGCATCATTGACCAATATTGCGTCGGTTGCCACGCCGGCTCTGGCCCTGGCCCAGACAATTATACCACCTATGAAGGCATCAAATCTCACCTCGACCAAGGTCACGTGCTGGATCGTGTGGTTATTAAAAAAGATATGCCACAAGGTGGAGGCCTAAGCCAGGCGCAACGTGACAGTATCAATTGCTGGATTGCTGATGGGTATCCAAAATAGGGCTTCCGAGCAAAATTAATTCACACGACGACACAACGACACGACGCTTTACCCGCAATCAAAACGTCGTGTCCTAGTGCCGTCGTGTGAAACTTAATATGCTCAGAAACGCAATGAATATTTCAAAAGAGATCATTTGGGCAGTTCAAGTGATCTCTTTTATTATTTCATCGATACTGAAGAAAAGTGTTTGCGTAACTTGCCGCCTAAATTGATCAAAATCTTCTGATTATCAATGATTCGTGCAGAGAAAGTACTCAAAACATTTGGAGACCAACAGGTGCTGAAAGGCATAGATTTCCTTTTTGAGGCAGGGAAAAACAACCTGATCATCGGGCGTTCTGGTGCGGGTAAAACCGTGCTGCTTAAAATCCTGGTTGGATTACAAGTGCCCTCCAGTGGCATTGTTTGGTACGATGATGTAAATTTCACCGCCCTGGGCAAGGAAGGAATGCGTGCCATCCGCATGAAAATCGGGATGCTTTTCCAGGGGTCGGCATTGTTTGATTCGCTCACCGTGGAAGAGAATATCCGTTTCCCGCTGGATATGTTCACGCCTATGACGCTCAAAGAAAAAGTGGAGCGTGTAAACTATTGCCTCGAACGGGTAAACCTTGGTGGCAACAATAAAAAATATCCCTCGGAGCTTTCCGGCGGTATGCAAAAACGCGTCGGCATAGCACGCGCCATTGTGCTCAACCCAAAATATCTTTTTTGTGATGAGCCAAACTCCGGCCTCGACCCAAAAACGGCCATCATGATTGATGAACTCATTAGCAGCATCACGGAGGAGAACAACATTACCACTGTTATCAACACCCACGATATGAACTCGGTGATGGAAATTGGCGACAACATTTGTTTCCTGCACGAAGGTCGCCTGGAATGGAGCGGTACCAAAGATCAGGTGTTGGCCAGCGACAATGAGAATCTTCAGTCTTTCATTTTTGCCTCTCCGTTTTTGCAGAAACTTCGGAAATCTGCGTTGGGGAAATAGATTCTAAGATCCCAACTCCTTCACAGCCAACCAGGCCATCAAGCCCATCCCGGTCTCCAATGCAGCTTCATCAATATCAAAAGTATCCGTGTGAATCGGTGAGGTAATGCCCCGTTCAGGATTTCCCGTTCCAAGTCGGTAAAAACACGCGGGCATGGCTTGAGAAAAATAGGCGAAGTCTTCGGAAGTCAGGCGCAGCGGCAAATCCACCACATTACTTTTTCCTAAAAATTCAATTGCCCAGTTTTTAGTGCGTTTGGTCAGTTCCTCGTGGTTGAAAAGCACCGGATAACCTTTCATAATGTAGAATTCACAAGCTGCACCGTAACCTTTGGCGATACTTTCCGCTATTTTTTTCATGCGTTTATGGGCCTCTGTGCGCCATTTTTCTTGCATTGTTCGGAAGGTGCCGACTAGTTTCACCTCATTCGGGATGATGTTGGTGGCACCGCCTGTGGAGTTTATTTTCCCGAAAGTCAGCACGGTAGGCACGGCGGGATCGGCATATCGGCTCACGACTTGTTGGAGTGCGACAATAATTTGAGCGGTAATCACCACCGGATCAATACATTCTTGAGGCATGGCTCCATGGCCACCCCGGCCTTTTACAGTGACATAAATTTCGTCGGCAGAAGCCATGTAGATACCGGGTTTTAAGCCGATCATTCCAGCATGAAGTGGCGGGTGAACGTGTTGTCCAAAGATGCTGGTGGGGCGCGGGTTTTCGAGTACCCCGGCTTTGATCATGAGACTGGCTCCGCCGGGTAGTTTTTCTTCTCCTGGCTGAAAAATACACTTTACGGTGCCTTCAAATTGACCACGCAGTTCGTTCAAAATTCTGACCGTACCCAGCAGTGATGAGGTATGCACGTCATGGCCACAAGCGTGCATAACGCCCTCATTTTGAGATTTATAGGGTACATTATTGGCCTCTAAAATGGGCAATGCGTCCATGTCGGCGCGTAGAGCGATGGTACGTTTGCGGGGATTTTTGCCTTTTATCAGGGCTACAACACCATTTCCGGCCACGCCATGCTGGTGCTCTACGCCGAGTGCAGCCAATTGAGCTGCCACGAATTTACCTGTTTCCACTTCTTCAAAAGAAAGCTCTGGATGCGCATGTAAATGGCGGCGACAAGCTATTGCGTCCGCGTGATATTGTTGGGCGAGTTGTTGAATTTTTTCTTTCATGCGTTGACAGTTTTTTTTTAAGTTTTTTGACAGGATTTACAAGTTAGACAGGATGGAGAGGGGTGTTGCAAATCCTATTCTCTTTACAAACCTCTTTTTTGACAGGATTTACAGGATAGGCAGGATGGAGAGGGGTGTTGCAAATCCTATTCTCTTTTCAAACCTCTTTTTTGACAGGGTTTACAGGAATGGCAAGATTTTGTTAAACCCCTCTCCATCCTGCTCATCCTGTAAATCCTGTCAAAAACTATATCATGTAATCTTTGAAATTTTGTCAAATCTAGACTTTAAAAACGGATGACTAAACACTGCCAGTAGAATAACAATTACCCCAAGGTAAAATTGTGGATTGAGGTCTTTGTCTTCCCGAAAAAATACGGCGGCAAGCAAAACGCCATAAACAGGCTCAAGGTTGATGGTCAAATTGGTCGCAAAAGCCGAAATATAGCGCATGGCCAGGAGCGTGAGGTAATACGGCAGCAAGGTGCAAACCCAGGCCAAAATTAACAACCAACCCCAATCCAGGTTTGTGGGAATCAAAGGCGTATCAGGCGATTGCCAAAGCAGAAACGGCAACACTAGCGAGCACACCGCCACGCCACCAAATAATTCCGTAAAACTCATCACCAAAGGCGGCGGCGGATTGTTGTCGACCAACCTTTTATTCAGGGAAGAAAATACTGCCGCCAGCAATGCCCCCACGATACCGACTGCAAACCCGATCCGCATTCCCCAATCAATATTCCCTACAATCAGAGCCATGCCAGGCAGAATGAGCAGACCTAGCGCGAGTTCGTAACCTTTTACTTTTTGGCGGGTGAGGAGCGGCTCTACTAGTGCGGAGAAAAAAGAGGTAGTGGCCATCGTCGCTACGGCCACAGAAGCATTGGACAGTTTGACCGCTCCATAAAAACACAGCCAGTGAATGCCGACCAAAATACCGATTCCGAACATCTGGGCGTACAATTTTCTAGAAATACCCCGAAACTGCGCTCGAGGAATGAGCAAAACCAGCGTGGCGCAACACAAGGTCACCCGCCACCACACCAACGGCACTGCTTTCAGCGAAATCAGTTTGCCCAAAATGGCCGTGAAACCCCAGATGAGTACGCAGAAATGGAGGTAGAAGTAAGCGCGGAGTTTGTCGGTCATGGGGCGAAGGTAAAAACGAGGAGCTAAAAATATTGGCTAAGCGATCAAATGCCCTTTCCTTTGTCGGCGAGAAATTTTCGCACTCTATCCATTCCGTGTTTTCATGCAAACCATACTTCTCCGCAATGCTCGCCTTGTAAACCGAGGCCAAATCCGCGAAGCCGACGTACTTATAAAATCCGGCCGAATCGCCAAAATCGCCCCCTCCATCTCCGGCTCCGCAGATATTGAAATTGACGCCGCCGGCAAATACCTCATCCCTGGCATCATTGACGATCAGGTACACTTCCGCGAACCCGGACTCACGCATAAAGCCAACATCGCAACCGAAAGTCGGGCAGCTGTAGCAGGCGGCACGACCTCGTTTATGGAAATGCCCAACGTGAATCCGCCGAGCGTGACTCAGGAATTATTGGAAGAAAAATACCAGATCGCGGCGCGCAACTCGCTGGCGAATTATTCTTTCTTCATGGGAACCACAAATGATAACCTGGAAGAAGTGTTGCGGACCGACCCTCGAAAGGTCTGCGGAGTTAAAATTTTTATGGGCAGCAGCACCGGGAATATGCTCGTGGATTCGCCCAGCACTTTGGAACGCGTTTTTGCAGAATCGCCGATGCTCATTGCCACGCATTGTGAGGACGAGGCTACGGTTCGCGACAACCTCGCCCGATTCAAAGCCCAGTACGGGGAGGCCATGACGGCGGAATTTCACCCGCAAATTCGCGACGAACGAGCCTGTTATTTATCCTCCTCCATGGCCATAGATTTGGCCAAACAACACGGCACACGATTGCACGTGCTCCACATCAGCACGAAAGACGAACTTGCGCTGTTTCGAAACGATATTCCCCTGAAAGACAAGAAGATAACTGCAGAAGTCTGCGTACATCACTTGCATTTTTCTGCGGATGATTACGCCCAACTCGGCAATCAAATCAAGTGCAACCCGGCCATCAAAAGTGTTGAAAATAGAGACGCGCTTTTCCCTGCGCTACTGGATAACCGCCTTGATATCATCGCAACCGACCACGCACCGCATACCTGGGAGGAAAAATCGCAACCCTATTTGCAAGCACCCGCCGGACTTCCTTTGGTGCAACATTCGCTGAATGTGATGCTCGGTTTTTACCACGCCGGGCGCATTTCGCTGGAACGAATCGTGGAGAAAATGTGCCATGCCCCTGCTACCCTATTTCGGATAGAAGAACGCGGTTTTCTCGACGAAGGTTACTGGGCAGATATGGCCCTGGTTGACCTGGATCACGAATGGACGGTGCAACCGGACAATGTTTTTTACAAATGTGGCTGGTCGCCGTTTATGGGAAAAACTTTTCGAGGGAAGGTGCTGAGTACGATTGTGAGTGGGCAATTGGCCTGGCACGAGGGGAAGATATTAGACGGCAAAATGGGCGAACGACTTTTGTTTTCAAACACTTGAATTTGCTTTATAGCGTATTTTAAACACATAAGGCACATAAGGACACATAAGTATGAAACCTGCTAATGTGCCCTTATGTGCCTTATGTGTTTAAATTCATCCAACCCAGCGCGTACTTTTGCCGCCTTGTTCCAATATCTTCTGCCGACATCATGAGACCAACCCTGCTTGCCGTCCCTGCTTTTATAAAAACTATGCTGCGTTCAACCGCTTACACCAGCCTCCTGCTATTCTTGCTCACCCTGGCTTTTTGCCAAAAAGAAAAGTT